>JASJEI010000206.1 GCA_030064795.1 Pleurocapsa sp. MO_226.B13
CTATTACAAGAACGTTTAGCAAAAGCCGAGATTATTCAGATTTCATTACCAAAAAAAACTAATGGAAATCCTCTAATGAAATTTGCAGGAGTTTTTGAAAATGACTCGGATTTTCAAGAAATTATGTCAGAAATAAAAGCAGAACGAGAAAATAACAGTTAAATATGACTTTATGGATTCTCGATACTGACCATACTTCACTTCTTGAAACAGTTTCTTTAACGGAGGAAACCTCCGCAACGAACTGTTTCGCTTTTTTTAGCTGGCAATAAATCGGTAATCGCTCAAGTTGCCGAACATTCTAATAATATAGCAATTACAATAATCACCGTCCAAGAGTTATTCAATGGTTGGAATGGAAAATTAAACGACCCTCGACAAGCAAATAACTTGAGCAATCTTTATACTAAACTATGGAAAACTACAGAATTTTTCAAAATAATAACTATCCTAAACTTCGATCGCGATGCTGAAGCTTGCTATAACAATTTACGACAAAATAATCGTAACTTAGCTAAAAAGAGATTAGAAGCGGTCAGACCCCGCGTCGCCTTCAGGCGCAAGGGAACGCTGACCAAGACAAAGATTTGCGTATTGCTTCTATTGCGCTGATGCAAAATGCCATAGTAGTCACGCGAAATTATAAGGATTTTTCTCAAGTGCCGAATTTACAGTTAGATAATTGGGTAGATTAATTGTTTGTTTTAATAGTTAATGCGCTCGCATTATGTATCTGCTTAAAAAATTCCAGGCGATAGCACTCACTTTCTAAACTTCTTTTATTTCTTCCTAAGAATCTTATCGTATTCAGCGTGAGAGCCAATCCAAAACCAAACTATTTTATCTTCATTGGCTTTTACTACTCCCAATGCTCTCCATCCAATGCCTACTCTGACTGACCAAATATTTCCTTTCGATTTAATTTCTTTAAATTCTAGACTGGGATGAAATGGATTATATCGCCAAAGTTCATAATTTTTCTTGGCAGTTTCTTTTACCCGTTGAGGTAGTGCTATAAATAATTTCCTAAAACCTTTTGTTCTGGACGAGCACACTATTCCTCACCAAAGCCTTTTTCTTCGGTCTGACCTTCTCGATCTTCAATCAAAGCCCTTTGAGCCATTTCTTCGAGAACATATAGATCGACATCTGGATCGGATAAGCTTTCTTGCCATTTCAACTCATTTTCAATATCTTCAAGTAGTTGTTGTGCAAGCTTATCTTGAAGATCGTTTGAGAGCTTTTGTGCTTTTTTAAATGCTTGTTCTAATAATTCAGTCATATATTTTTTTTTAATTCTCTGTATTTCATTATTTTAACTTGAGCGATCGTGCTATGTAACTGTTTGAAAAATCTCAGGCGATCGCTGCTAATTTTAAGCTTATTCTTTCTTGTTTCAACAAGTTACAAGACTAATATTTTATTAAAGTTTGTTAATAAGCCGATCGTATTCTGCATGAGTTCCAATCCAAAACCATAAGATACCACCCTCCACCTCAACACCTAAAGCACGATAATCTACTCCTGCACGAACTGACCAATACTTTTTGCCAATTTTTTTAAAGTGTAATGATGGATGAGAAGGATCTGCTTTAAGTAGTTCATAACAGCGATCTGCAATTTCCCGTACATTGTCGGACAAGGCTTCGTAGCATTTCCAAAATCTTGGCGTTGTATAATGCATTACAAGGCACGAAAGTGACCTGCTTTAAATTCGCCGATCGCTTCTTCGGCTAAAGCTTCTAGTTTTCCATCTTCAACGTCTTGTTCTAGCTTCTTATCCCAACGTTGATAATCCAAATCGAAAAACCACTGTCTGAGTTGCTCAAATTCCTCTGAGGAAAGTTCGAGAATAGCTGCTTCAATTTTCTCTATGGTTGACATGGACAGATCGGGGATAAAATCTTTAGTTGCTTTCAATTATAGACTTGGTTGTGGTATTTACGGGTTTGATTTGTATGGGTAGATAAATGCGATCGCTTTATATATCTGCTAGAAAAATCTCATGCGGTCTCGCTATACATCTGCTAGAAAAACTTCAAACGAGCGATTTTTTGAACTACTTTTAAAATCTTAGGCGATCGCACTAGGTATCCAATACTGTTCGGTTAAGCTAGAAAGATGAGTTAATGAGAGTATCCGTAACTAAAATCCAATGGAATTTACATCTTTAACTCTTGTTGCTCCAAAAATCCAAGTTAGTGAAATATTTCCTGCATTGGAATTAATTATGTCTCATCAAGCAATTAGTGAGGCAATCGCAGAAACGAACAGTCAAGAAAAGCGTAACCGTCTACTTCCAACACATCTAATTATTGCCTTAGTAATTGCTCTGAGCCTGTGGTCAAAAGACTCCGTTGTAGATGTGTTGAAGAATTTAGTTCAAGGGTTATCAGCCTCATGGATACCCAGAGGAATAAAGTGGAAAACTCCTCGCAAGTCCTCAATTAGCGAAGCGAGGCAAAGAGTAGGGTGTAGAGTAATGACCCGACTCGACTCTTTGAGAAATTAGCCCGACCAATGGCAAGTATGGAAACTCCATCAGCGTTTTTGAAAGGACTACGATGGATGGCAATTGATGGAACAGGATTCGATCTCCCTGATACGGAGGAAAATGGTCGAGTTTTTGGCTATCCAGGGAGTCGAAAGGGAACAAAAGCAGCTTTTCCCAAAGCGCGATTAGTTATTTTGGTAGAGTTAGGAACTCATCTAATAACCGATGCTTTAATAAGTCCTTATCGAATTGGAGAAAGGGTTAGAGCTATGAAACTATTGCGTTCTATAGAACCAGGAATGCTGTTAACTTGGGATAGAGGACTTCATTCGTTCAAGATGGTCAAAGCAGCTATGGCTCGAAAATGTCATATTTTAGGGCGAATTCCCAAGAACGTTAAATTTCCTCTGGTTCGGGAATTGCCTGATGGCTCTTATTTATCTTGGATCAATCCTGACCGTAAATCGAAGAAAAAAGGAGGAACTCGAATTCAAGTCTGAGTAATTGAATACCTAATTCGGGAAAAGGACGAGGAAGTAGTTTATCGCTTAATTACAGACTTAATGGATTATGAGATGTTTCCGTCTTTGATGTTGGCTGATGAGTATCATTGGCGTTGGGAAATCGAAAATACCCTCGCGGAATTTAAAACTCATCTAAATGCTCGCAAAACTCCAATTCGCTCTAAAAAACCCAAATTGGTTGTTCAAGAAATTTATGGTTGGTTATTGGCTCACTGGGCAATAAGGTCTTTGATTTTTCGCGCTTCTACTACTACCGATGAATCCCCTTTAAGATTTAGTTTTACGGGGACTTTACGAATTTTACGTCGTGCTATTTCTCAGTTTCAACAAGCTTTACCTTCTTCTCTACCTTACTTTTTTTCTTGGTTAATCTCAGAAATTACCGAACAAATCATTCCGACTCGCCAAGGTCGAACTAATCCGAGAGTTATCAAGAAGCCTCGCTCTAAATTTAAAGCCAGAAAGCCAATTCATCGAACTGGTTTTACTCAACTTCAACCACTTACTTTTGCTGTTGCTTCTTCTGCTGCTTAATTATTAACTGATGTTACGCACGCTCTCAATCTATGAAGCCTAGGTAATTGGTAGTAGTCAGACGAAACTCATTGTGGTCATTTATTTATCTTGTCAGGATTAGCTTGACAAGATAAAAATGTCAGGATAATCTTGACAAACTAATAGTTTTAGGGAGTATGGATATGGCTGGGAAAATAAGTTCGGGCGTGAGAAGTAAAAAGAAGACTCCGAAAAAACAAGAGCTGCTTTTTTGCACCTTCTGTGGAAAAAACAATCGAGAAGTTACGAGATTAGTGGCTGGTCCAGGTGTATATATATGCGATAAATGCGTAAGTCTTTGCAATGAAATCCTGTCATCAGAGGCTAATCAAGATACCTCTGACAGTTGGCAAGGTTGGGATTCAATGACGGACGAGGAGTTGCTAGCAACGCTCCCTGCTACTCTAAGAAGCGCGGAAAATGTACGGGGAGGACTTCAATCGAGAATCGATGAGCTACGTAAGCGCAAAGTAAGTTGGACTCAAATTGGTAAAACCCTGAGCATGTCTCGCCAAGCTGCATGGGAACGGTTCGCCTGATTTTCTTGTCTGGGAGTCATTTCTTATGAAGCCGAGCCAAAAGATAAGTATTTGCTCAAGAAATTTCCGCAAATTTGTCTGATTTAGAACGCGGTGTCTAGCTTATGGGCGATCGCTATTTTCCAGGTAGTTGAAAATCTTTATAAAATGGGCGTTTCGAGCTAGATTTCCCCGATACTGGTTTCGAGCTTATTTGCCCCTTCATCTGGCTCAAGATTTCCGTTGTATTGCGTTCAGTTATTAACCGAACGGTATTGCGTCACGCCTAACCTTACCGATAATATAACTATTCAGCAGTGCATAATCTAAAACCTTCAACCCTGCCGACACCATAAAGCCACAGCCAAAAACCCAAATAACTGAACCAAAACAATACTCGGACCACTAGGTAGATCGATCGCGCCAGAAATGATCATTCCCATTACTCCACTCAGCGCACCTATCCCCGCAGCAGTGGCTAAAAACGGGACAAACTGTTGACAAATTAATCTCGCACTTGCAGCAGGAATAACTAAAAAACCGTTGACCAGTAGAATACCAACAGCCCGAATAGTGAGGGCAATAGTAATTGCCAAAAGAACAATAAAAAAATAGCGATGGCTGCGAACGGGTACGCCTTTTACTAGGGCTAAATCACTGTTGAGGGTGAGTAATATTTGCTCTGGTAAACTAATAATTATCCAAGCTAAAGTTATGCCTAAAAGTAATAATAATAAAATCAAATCTGTATTACTAATTGCTAGAATATCCCCAAATAAAATAGATAATAAATTACCCCGATATCCCTTTAAATAACTAAAGCCAATTGTGCCTAAAGCGATCGAACCCGATAGAGAAACGCACAAAACTGTATCGCTACCCAAATCGGTTCTGTCAATTAAATAAATAACTCCCAAACCAAAAGCAACGGTAAAACCAATTAACGTCCAAGTCGTAGGAAGTTCTAACAATGCAGCTAACACCACTCCCAACATTGCTGAATGTCCCACCGTATCCCCAAATAAAGAGAGACGACGCAGGATTAAAAAGCTGCCCAAAATTCCCCCTAAAATACCAAGCAGTACACCACCTAGTACTGCCCGTTGCATAAAGGGTAAACTAAAAAGACTCAGTACGTCTGCTAGGTTCATGATGATGACAGGTAGGACTAACTAGAGAACCGTATATTTTTAAGAGATTTTCTGGAGTAAGAGTAGTGTTCGGCGAACCGTTGTAGAGTAAGCGACGGTTCATACAGATTACTGAGTCGCAATATTTACTGACTAAATCTAAATCGTGGGAAACTTCCAAAATCGTCCAGTTGTGTTCTTGTTTGAGATTATGGAGTAAAGCAGCAAATTCCATTTCTCCCGTAGCATCTACCCCTGCTAAAGCTTCATCGAGAACTAAAAGACGACGGGAAACGACCAAACAATAAGCCAGTAGGACTCGTTTTAATTCCCCTCCGCTAAGAGTGCCAATTTTTTGTTGGGCTTGTTTGGTTAGATGAACCTGTTCTAAAGCTTGGTAAATTCTCTCTCGTTTCCGTTTAGAAGAATACCACCACTGTTTGCTATTTAAGCCCAAACCCACTAACTCCGATACCGTCAAGGGAAAAGTGCGTTCAAAGGGGAATTTTTGAGGAATATAGCCAATTTTCTGTTTAAATCGCTTTAACTGTTTGCCAGTACCATCAAACAATCTAATTTCACCCGCTCGCGCTTCAACCAAGCCTAAAAGAGTTTTAATCAAGGTACTTTTCCCCGCACCATTTGGACCAATAATCGCTGTATGAGTACCTGGCAATAATTCAAAAGAGACATTATCTACTGCTAAGTATTCCCCACGCATCACCGATAAATTTCTAACTGTAACAATGGCTTGGGTAACAGATAAATTTTGGTACATTGATTTTACTAATTTGATTCAAGCAGAGAAAAATAGCCAAGAACAAAAAACTGACTACGTCCTCGAAGGAGGATAACTGTTGACTTAATTCGAGCATTCCCTTGCGCCTACATGCGGACAAGTCCTTTGTGTCGACGCGGGGTCTCGAATTTAACTGATAACTAATTATTGGCACGCTCTTGACAAAGCTTCCAGATTCCCCCGCATAGCTTGAAAATAATATTGCGGATCGGTTTCTCCCGACTCTAGAGGGTCGATCGCTTCTAAGGGTAGATTCAAATCACTAGATATCTGTTGGATGCGTTTATCTTCAATTCCAGGTTCGGTTAATAAGGCTTTAACTCCATATTGGTTGGCTGCTTGTTGTACTCGTTGGAGATCTTGGGGAGTAATGCTATCTTCAGGAATTTCTACGATCGCTTCTTGTTGCAGTCCGTAGCGTTGGGCTAAATAGGGGAAAGCATCGTGAAAAGTTATAAAATTGCAGCCTTTGACTGGTGCTAATCGTTGTTGAAATTCATTGTCTAGTTGTTGTAGTTGCTGAATATAAGCATCTGCATTGGTACGATAGCTATCTGCATTATTGGGATCGATCGCAATCAACCCATCTCTAATAGTCGCTACCTGTTGCTGTGCTAATACTGGATCTAACCAAACGTGAGGATTTCCTTCTTCATGGTGATGTCCGTGTCCGTGTTCGTCATGTCCGTGTTCGTCATGTTCATCGTGTTCCCCTTCGATTACTTCAATTCCTTCACTAGCTGTAATTTGCTGAAGATTGGAGTTACCTGCATTGGCTATTAAACCCGATAAAAACTCTTCCATACCCAACCCGTTTTCCACTAACACATCTGCTTCTGCTAACAGTTTGGCATCGTCTGGAGTGGCTTGATAGTCATGAACTTCTGCACCAGGAGAAATTAAAATCTCTACTTCTCCCGTATCTCCCACCACAGCTTGGGTAAATAGATGAACTGGCAGAAAAGTAGTGACAATTTTAGGGGTAGAATTATCTTGGGCTGTGGTTGTTGTATTAAAAGCGATCGCACCTAAACAAGTTATGCTGGTAATTAGAGAATGTTTTAAGAACTTGATTTTAGAAGTTTTGAATAAATGAAAAGACATCTTGTGGATTTAAAATAATGATAATGATTATCATAAACCAAAAATCGAAAATTTTGGATCGCTACAAATAGATTCACCAAAATGAACTCAATGGAAATTTCGAGCGATCGAGTTTTATGGGATTGAACGCTCGAAGACAATAGTAATAATAACTATGTAAGTAAAATATTTTGTGTTGGCGTATTCAATCGATTCCTCCTTATGCTAATTACGAGGAATTTTCTTGTTTTCAGCACTGCATGGGACAGATTTAGGATCGAGTACTGAAAGTTAGCAAAGCGAATAATTTTTGAGATAAGTAGTCAATTCTTATTTCGTTGACGGATCTCAAAACTTATTAATGATAATTCAAGATAATGAAATAGTTAGAGACTGTTCGTAAATCATTGTAAACAAGTTGGTTGGTTCGAGTGTCAGAGGATGTATCACAGAAATTAGTGTTAGTGGTATATCAAGTTATGGAGCGTAAAGCCTATCCCTCAGATTTGAATGATGATGAATGGGAACTAATCAAACCATTAATTCCTGTTCATCAGGGAGTAGGGCATCCTCAAACAGTAGACCTCAGAGAAATCGTCAATGCTATTTTGTATTGGGCAGACAATGGGATAAAGTGGCGTGCTATGCCCCATGACTTTCCCTGTTGGTCAACGGTATATGACTATTATCGTCGTTGGGTAAAAACTGGGCTATGGTTAGAGATTAATTCTCACTTAGTAAAACTAGTCAGAAGAGTTGAAGGTCGTGATGAACAACCAAGTCTGACGATTATTGATAGTCAATCAGTAAAAACAGTAGAAAAAAGGGGTTAGAACAAGGAATTGATGGTAACAAGCGAATCAAAGGTCGCAAGCGTCACATTGTAGTTGACACCTTGGGACTGGTACTCAATTGTTTTGTCAGTGCAGCCAATATGGCAGATGTAAGAGCAGCTAGTGCAGTATTAGAACCTGTTTTAGAAACCTTTGTCAGAACTGAAACAGTCCTAGCAGACCAAGGCTACAAAGGCTCATTGGGAGATACACTAGAGAAAGCCCATCAATGTATTTTAGAACTGACTGAGAAATTGGGAGACGGTTTGATCGTTGCACCGTGGCGATGGGTCGTTGAGAGAACATTTTCCTGGTTAGAGAAAGCTAGACGTTTGTGTCGTGACTATGAAGTCTTGCCAGAAAACCACGAAGCAATCGTTTACATTGCAATGATTCGTTTGATGCTACGGCGATTAACAGATAATCGACGCAAGAGAAAATCAAATTCTACTTCTACTTAAACTAAATTTACGAACAGTCTCTTAGGTCAACCCGTTCTGGTTCCTGGTTCGATGGGAACTGAAAGTTGGATTCTTTTAGGTACGAAAACCAACGAAGAACTATCTTTTGGTTCAAGCTGTCACGGTGCGGGACGGGTGATGAGTCGCCGTCAGGCAAAACGTACCATTAGAGGCGATCGCCTGAGAGAAAAACTCGAACATGAAGGAATTAACATCCGCGCTGGCTCGATGCCAGGACTAGCGGAAGAAGCTCCCCAAGCCTATAAAAATGTCAGCCGAGTCGTAGATACAGTGAGCAAAGCTGGTATTGCCCAGAAAGTAGCTCGCTTGCGACCGATAGCGGTGGTTAAAGGCTGAAGCAGGTGTAAATGGGCAAAAAAAGATGAATAATCACGGTTCGCGATTGATGTCGTTCATTTTATACCGTGTTTCTTTAAATGGACTACAGATAGCTGGAGGAATAGGGGAGTAGGGAATCAGAGAAAGAGGGATGGATTTGTAGCGTTATTTTAGAGAATTGGTATTAAAGTTAAAGGTTATAACGTGCAAAGTATCTGGGAGAAATCCCAGTAGTCGGGCTTATGGCTAGCCCCTCTGGAGTGAGATGGAATCCTCATATCCACTGTAATCTAGAAGATAACTTATCAACTAGAGAATCCGCCGCATTCATTCGTGCGGAGTAGTCAATTACAGATGAATGTCTTGCAAAGATTGCAGTTGGCATCGCATTTAGCATTTAATATTTATTGTTCAATTTATGGAACTACTTAAACTTAAACCCAAGCTAAGAAAACGAAGTAAGTTAAATTTTTTATGACTTTAGATTTCCCATCTCCAGAAATTTTGGCAGCAATCACCGATATCAATCTCCAAAATGTCGATTTAAACAATTGCGATCGCGAACCGATTCATATTCCTAATTTAATTCAACCCCATGGAGTTTTATTGGCAGTTTCGGCCGAGAATTATCAGATCTTGCAGGTAAGTTTGAATACAACCGTCATGCTGGGGATCGAACCTCAGAAGTTGTTGGGTAAACCCTTAACTGACTTGCTTGGAGAAAAACAAGTTGCAGCAGTAAAACGTTGCCTAGCTGAAGAATTCGACCATATCAATCCTTTACCCATTAAATTAATTGGCGATCGCTCAACCCTTAAGTTTGATGGTATCGTCCATCGTAGTGGAGAAATAATTATTCTGGAGTTAGAACCCAGCCAGCCCAGTCAAGAAGTTGATTTTTTTAATTTTTATCGCTTAGTTAAAAGTCCCATTAACAAAATTCAAAATACCAATACTCTAGAACACTTATGTAACACAGTTGTGCGAGAAATCAAAGCAATAACGGGATTCGATCGCGTCATGGTCTACCGTTTTGATAATGAAGGTGCAGGGCAGGTAATAGCCGAAGCTGCCTCAGAAGAACTAGAACCATATTTAGGTTTGCGCTATCCCGCTAGCGATATTCCCAAACAGGCAAAGTACCTCTATACCCTCAATTTTCTGCGTCTAATTCCCGATGCTACCTACGAACCAGTGGGATTGATTCCTCAAACCAATCCTCTAACCAACAAACCTCTGGATCTGAGTATGTCCGTGTTGCGTAGCGTTTCTCCCCTGCACACCGAGTATTTAGATAATATGGGAGTAGCAGCTTCAATGTCTATATCTTTAATCCAAAATAAACAACTTTGGGGATTGATCGCCTGTCACCACAATACGCCCAAACCAATTCCCTATAAAATTCGTACCATTTGCGAGTTGATCGGACAAATAGTTTCTTTTGAGTTGGCTGCAAAAGAAGAAAATCAAGACTTGGACTACAAAATGAAGCTAAAGTCGATTCAGTCTCAATTTGTCAAAACTATGTCTCAAGCAGAAGCATTAGAGACGGGTTTAACTCAAAATCCCGCCCATCTGTTAGATTTGGTGGGTGCAGATGGTGTGGTTTTATCTTTTGGCAAAAAAATTACTCGGATCGGCAATACTCCTAGCGAAGCAGCCATCACTGCGATGCTGCCCTGGTTAGAAACTCAATTTGACGCAGATGTGATTTATGAAACAAATTGTCTGGCGCAAGCATATCCTGCTGCGAAAGAATATGAGGCGGTTGCCAGTGGTTTACTTGCTTTACTAATTTCTAGAGTCCAAAAAACCTTTATCATTTGGTTTCGCCCTGAAGTAATTCAAACTGTAAATTGGGGTGGTAATCCTCATAAACCCGTAGAACTAGATGAAGACGGTACTTTACGAATATCTCCGCGTAAATCTTTTGCTAAATGGCAAGAAACCGTTAGAGGAAAATCTCTGCCTTGGAAGGCTTGTGAAGTAGAGGCAGCTTTAGAATTACGCAGTTCTATTATCAGTATTGTGCTGCGCAAGGCGGACGAACTTACCCAGGTTAATCAAGAGTTGACCCGTAGTAACATCGAATTGGATGCTTTTGCCTATATTGCTTCTCATGACCTCAAAGAACCATTACGGGGAATCTATAACTACTCTAGCTTTTTGATTGAAGACTACGGCGAAATTCTCGATGAGGCAGGGATAGACAAATTAAACACCCTGATGCGGTTAGCTAACCGTATGGAAGACTTGATTAACTCTCTACTTCATTACTCCCGTTTGGGGAGGGCAGAACTACAAATGCGCCCCGTCGATCTCAACGATTTAGTAGCAGGAGTTTTAGACGTGATCGAAGCTAGTGCTAGAGACGAACGGGTAAAATTTGAGATTTCCCGTCCTTTACCTACAGTCAATTGCGATCGCATTCAAGTAAATGAACTGTTTACTAATTTAATTAGTAACGGTATTAAATACAACCAACAAGAGGAAAAGATCATTGAAATCGGCTATCTGGACGAAAAAGATCCGATTACTAGCCAAAAAATGTCAGAATATGCCGATGATACTCCGACCAAGACTATTTTCTACGTGCGCGATAACGGGATTGGGATTCGAGAAAAACACTTAGAATCAATCTTTCGGATCTTCAAACGACTACACGGTCAGAAAAAATATGGTGGTGGTACTGGTGCGGGTTTAACTATTGCCAAAAAAATTGTCGAACGGCATGGGGGCGAAATTTGGGTACAATCTACTTTTAAAGAAGGTAGTACTTTTTACTTTACTTTGCATTGATTGTATGAACGAACCTAAAAAACAACCATTATTAGTTGTAGAAGATAGCGATGAAGATTTTGCAGCTTTGACTAGAGCGATCGCCAAAGCCGAGATTTCTCTTCCTGTCTATCGCTGCGAGGATGGTGAAGAAGCATTAGATTTCTTGTATCGCGAGGGAGACTATCAAGATAAAGCTATTTCTCCCCGTCCTTCTTTGATCGTTTTAGATCTAAACTTACCTGGTACAGATGGTCGAGAAGTATTAACGCAATTAAAACAAAGTAAAGATTTACAAACGATTCCGATAGTTGTTTTTACTACTTCTTCTAATCCCAAAGATGTTGATACTTGCTATCGTTATGGAGTCAGTAGCTATATGGTTAAACCAATGGATATCAAACGTTTCAATCAATTGGTCAAAAGTTTTTTAAAATATTGGTTTGAAGCCGTGGAATTGCCAAATTCAGCAAGCCCTAACTAATACTCTGTCAACAATTAGTTGTTGGATTGGGACAGACAAGGGAAGATGGGGGAGGTTGGAGAGGACTCATAAGGGTAGACAAGTTACACCAAACTGTTTTGGTTGACGGGGAGCGTTTGCATTTTATAGAAGTTAATTAATCCTCCCGCTAAAATAATTTCTCTCTGACGCGGACTCAGACTGTAGGTGACGCTAAAGATGCGATCGCGACTATTGTTTTTCACCCGAACATCTTTGCCTTCTTGAAGTGCCTGATGCAGTCCGATAAATTCTAGTAGATCGCCTTTAGTAATCTCCTCGTAGTCTTCAGTAGCGACAAATTCTAAGGGAAGAATACCAAAATTGACTAGATTTTGCCAGCCAATGCGGGCATAGGATTTAGCAATGACGGCAATTTGCCCTAGATAACGAGGTGCGATCGCTGCGTGTTCTCGACTCGAACCTTGAGCGTAGTTATCTCCTGCGATTAAAACATGACCGCCAGATTCTTGTTGGGCAGTTTTGGCTCGTTCGGTAAAGTCTTTATCGAGTAGATAATAGACAAATTCGCTAATTTTGGGAATATTACTGCGAAATGGTAGAACTTTCGAGCCTGCGGGCATAATTTCATCGGTAGAAATGTTATTTTCTACTTTAAGCAAAACTGGTACGGTAATTTCGTCGGGTAAAGTTGAAAATTCGGGAAATGATTCAATGTTCGGGCCTTTTTCTAATTCAATACCGCGTCCGTCTTCTGGCGGTGCTACCAGCATTTCAGTATTGATTATCTCCGATTCGGGAGCCACAAATTGAGGATAATTCATCTGATACAGAGATTCTAGCTGGCGAGGGTCGGTAATTTTTCCCGTCAAAGCCGAAGCAGCAGCAGTTTCGGGACTACACAGATAAACGCGATCGTCGGCCGTACCAGAACGCCCTGGGAAGTTACCCTCGCTATGGTGCTGTAGACAAATCGGTAAAGTCACCTGCCTTTCACGTAGGGGTTTGCGGGTTCGATTCCCGCGACTCACTGTAATGCCCAGTAGCTTAGTTGGTAGAGCGTGCCGTGCTGTTAACTTGACGGTCACAGGTTCGAGTCCTGTCTGGGCAGTAAGGAGAGGTCGCTATTGGCAAGGCAATCTGTTTGCGATCGCAGTCGTAGAACTTAAAACTCTACTGTGGGTTCGACTACATGCGGCGAACTATGCGCCTTTGTACTCTCTCCGCATATATGCGTTGCACTTAAACAATGCGATCGCGTCTTGGGTTGGTATCCAAATTGGTTAAGGAGCTTGACTGTAAATCAAGAGCTTATAGCACATGGGGGTTCGAGTCCCTCCTAACCGATTAAGAGAGTGTGGTGTAACTGGATAACACATCAGTCTACGAAACTGAAGATTTGGGGGTTCAAATCCCTCCACTCTCGCTATCCCTCAGTAGCTCAGTTGCTAGAGCAACTGGCTTTTAACCAGTAAGTTGCCCTAAAGGATACCGCGACCCATTATGGTTCGATTCCCACCGTTCCCATGTAATCAAATTTATTAATAACCGATCGCTTCTTTTATCGACTCAACCCGAACTCAGGTTGTACTATGTGAATGTCTTCCATTTTTTGCGACACAACCGTTATTGCTACTGTAAAAGCTCTACCATTTCCTCTGCCGTTTGAGTTGCTGAAGCAGGGTTTTGTCCAGTTACCAAGCGATCGCTAACTACTACATGAGATTGAAAATTATCCGCTTCAGTGTGTTGTGCGCCTCGTTCGATTAGTTTAGTTTCTAGTAAAAATGGCATTTGGTCTGTCAGTTCTACTGCTTCTTCCTCTTCATTGGTAAAAGCGGTCAGGGTTTTGCCAGCTACTAAATAAGTTCCGTCGCTTAGTCGAACATTCACTCTTTCCAGCAGGACCGTGACAAACTGCACCAACAATGCCCCCCCGCTCGTAAATATTAGCAGTAATTTGAGCTAATTCTTGGTTATCAGGCAAATCCCACATTACTCCATGACCCCCCGCAAAAAAAACTGCACTGTACTCGGACGGATCGATTTCTTGAGGAGATAAAGTATCTTCGATCTGAGCCATTACTGTTTCATTGTCCACAAACTGCTGATTTAAAGGGTCATCAAGGTCATAACTTTTCGGATCGATGGGAGCTTCTTCACCAGTGGGGCTGACAAAATCAACCTCGAAGCCAGCTTGAGTAAAGACCGCATGAGGATGAGCAACTTCATCTAAATAAAAGCCAGTTTTTCTCCCAGTAGTACCCAGGCGATCGTGATTAGTCACAACTATCAAAATTTTCTGGTCGGAGTTTTGAGCCACCTGAGACTTGTCAGTTTGTGCTTTGAGATAATGCGTATTTGGGATCTTATCTTCAAAAGCATTTACAGGCTCGATAACGCTTGTTTTTGCGTAGCCTAAATATAATAAAGCGATCGGTGCTAAAGCTATGAAGCTTGCTTGGTTTTTCTTAATTAACATTTGTTTGTTTTGAACTCCAATAATTAAATATTTTTTAGGCAAAAAGTTCGACTTACCAGTTGAATACAGCAATCATTGCCATATTCCTATTAGAAGTGGGCGTAAATAAAGTAACTATTTATTTCTCGGTCGCTGACAGCGTTAGGTGAAACTCTTTCAGTTTCTACTCCAACCCGTACTAATTCTTCTGCACTGATCTTATTAATGATGCAATATGCAGCCAATAAACACCTATTTGGGGGCTAGGAGGCATCAGCATCTTACAATTAATTAGAACAACCTACCCAGCATTAGAATTATTTTCCAAAATGAATTAATATCCCCACTCTTCAATAGTCTCTTGATTGGTTTCAATCCAAGTGCGTGCAGCCTCACGGGGGGTTAGTCCGTCAACATTTACCATACGATCCATTTCGGTCACATCCTCAATACTCAGTCGGACATTAGAAAGACGCTCTAAAGATTCGGGTGAGAGTTTATCTGTTAATTCTTGGTGTCCTAATAAGTAGGCGGTATCGGCTTCACCGTAAGCATTTAGGGGTTCTTCTAATGGGCGTACATCATACTCAGCGTTGACCCACTGCGGTTGCCAGAGGGGAAAGACGACCCAGGTTTCGGCTGCGATCGCTTCTTCAAAAGTCCCCAACCACTCGGCAGGCGGTGCTGCGATCAGTTCGTATCCAGCGTCATCTAAGCCATAAGCGTCCACAACCCTTCGTCCTCCAGTGGTAAGTCCAGTCGCTTCAGGCAAAGATATAATTTGGTCGGGAAACATCTCTCGCACAGCAGGATCGGTGAGGTCTGCAATCGAGCTAACGGTTTCTTCAGGAACATAGGACGGCACGACCCAAAAGAATCGAGCGTCTTCATAGAGCGTTGCAATCGGAAAAGTCACGTCTCGAACAGGTTCGTACAGGGCAGCGTGACCGTTAGGTAGCCAAGTTGCTGCGAGGATATCGACTTCGCCCTCACCCAGCATGGGAAAAATCTCAGCATGAGAGCCTTCTGTAACCTCAACGGTGTAGCCATCACGCTCTAATAGTTCTTGAACAACCCCACCTTTAACCGCGTAGAAAGAGAGTCCTACCTGACCTAGCTCAATCGTCGTTTCAGTAGCGTAAGCAGCATTTGAGGTGAAAAGCGCGATCGTTGCTGCTGCCATAGTCATCGCAGTTTTTATAGTGTTCATAGTGTTCTTTTTAAAAAATGTATATTTTGGGACGTGTACCCTGCGCGAGCGAAGATCGTTGGATTGAATAACGCTGTCGCATGAGTACTTTTACTTGCTTGATTACATAGTATTTAATTTAAAATGTTTTGTGAAGAGGCTTGATTTCACTTCTTTATTCACTTTTTTTCACTAATCTAGTATGAAAAGTCTATCGAACATCCAAACATTTTTACAGGTTGCAGAGGTTCAAAGTTTTACCAGAGCCTCCAATGACCTGGGTTTGTCTGCATCTGCTGTTAGCAAAGCTGTTAGCCGTTTAGAAAGCGACTTAGGTGTTAAATTGTTTCATCGCACCACTCGCAGCATTAGCCTGACACCAGACGGTATGCGTTTTTATGAGGGATGTAAGCAGCTTTTGAGCGACTTAGAATTGCTGAAATTTGAAGTCCAAGGTAATCACCAGCTTGCTCCCAAAGGCAAACTTACCTTGAGTGTCCCAGAAGCATTTGGACGGGTGTGTCTGGTTCCTATGTTGGGTGATTTTCTTCGAGCATTTCCCGACTTGATGCTAGATGTCTCAATGGACGACTATCCTGTCGATCTAGCTGCACAAGGTGTTGATGTGGCGATCCGAACTGGTTCATTGAGCGATCGCGCCAATCTAATCGCAAGTCAACTAACTACCTATCCAATGGTAGTCTGTGCTTCTCCAGCATATTTAAAGCGTCAAGGACAGCCCTACCACCCAACTGATTTGCAGCAGCATTCTTGTCTCAACTTTAGAAACCAGGCAACAGGTCGCTTCTATCCTTGGATGTTTTCGATAAATGGTAGCAGCGAACGGTATGCAGCGTCAGGGACTTTGGTATTCAACAACACAGATGCAATAGTCCAGTCTGCGATCGCTGGTTTGGGTCTCAGTCAAATGCCGAGATTCTTAGCTGCTAAAGCTCTTGCTAAAGGAGAATTAGTAGAAATTCTCCAGCCTTATCGCCCGCCTCAAATTGCAGCCTGGATTTGTTATCTCGATCGTCGTTTTGTCGCGCCTAGAATCCGAGCCTTTGTAGATTATATGCTCGAACAAAGAAAGGCTTTCGCAGCGATGTGTACTCTATGAAAATTATCTTTTTGATTTGGATGATTTTGCTTTTAAAAACGGAATTTAGAAAATTGGTGATGTTGCTTTTCTGTGTTTAGAGTTTAAATGAACAACGCCATTTCGTCTAACCATACTAACGTACTGCAATATCTATGGTTTCATTAAAAGCTTCTCAATCTGGTCACATTAAAATCGACTATGCCAGAAAGTCTAAAGGATGGAGATTTGATGATTTTCGCTGGCTAAAAGCAGCTAGCAATGTTCTGGGCGTGTCTTGGCAGAAAGAGGGTTATCTAGCAGAGGGAATTTCTGAGTAGACTCAATATAGAGTAGTTATCTTGCTCGCTTACATCTCCCACTTACCTCCTAACCTCGCTCTTTAGGAATGAGGATTTAATTATTTACCAAAGTTAGGCGGATTGTGGCTGAACTGTATAATTCCATTGAGGAAGATATTCGTCAAAAATGATGGGCAGATTTTGCTTGAACTCGGTTG
>JASJEI010000207.1 GCA_030064795.1 Pleurocapsa sp. MO_226.B13
AGTGATTTAGTTCGAGCTTAGTTATCGTAAAATTTACGCTAACCAACTCTCCTTTCTCCCACACATTTTTTCGCTCACCCCGCAGCTACATACTCATGCAGTAATAATCAACGGAACTCAGAATAGCGAGGGTAAATGGTACAGCCTCAATAGCGACGAACTATTTAGAAATCAAAAGCTGTTAGGTCAGATTTATCAAAATGAGCTAGCAAACCGCGCTCAGAAGTTAGGGTATGAGATAGAACAACGTGGAAACGGGCAATTTGACTTAAAAGGATACACTCAGGAGCATCTAGACTATTATTCCAAACGCAGGAAGCAGATTGTAGAAGCAGCAGGCGAGGACGCATCCAGAAAGCAGATTGAACTGGCTGCACTCAAAACTCGAAAACCCAAAGGCAAAGAAATACCCAGAGAAGAGTTACAGAAATACTGGAAAGCAGAAGCTAAAACTATTGGCATTCAACATCCCCAACCAAATAAGGTGTATCAAAAAAAGGGTGTTGATAATTCAGATAAAGCAGTCGCCGAAGCCATCGCCCATGCTTCGGAAAGAAAGGTTAATTTCAAACTTGAGGAACTAGAAAAGTTTGCTCTAAATGAAATCGGTAACTATTCCTGGCGTGACTTACAAAAATCGATTAACCAAAATCAAAATCTACTCAAAGCCAAAGATAATCAATACACTACGCTGTCGGCTCTAAACCGCGAACTGGATACCATCAGAATAGTTAACGAGGGTAAAGGATCATTCGATCGAGTTACCCAATCAAAAGCAGTACAAGAACAACTCAAAGATAAAGAACTAACAGAAGGACAATATAACGCCGTCATGACTGCCAGCACCTCCTTTGATTCAATCATCGCCTGGCAGGGTAAAGCAGGAGCGGGTAAAACCTATGCTCTTAATGAATTCAAACAGATTGCTGAAAATAAAGGATACACGGTTAAGGGTTTTGCCCCTTCAGCAGAAGCAGCTAAAGTACTGGGTGAGGAATTGGGAATTAAATCTAATACTGTTGCCAGGAAACTTGTCAGTCAACCGAACGAAGAAAATAAGCAGCAAATTTGGATAGTTGATGAAGCTGGGTTGCTCAATGCCAAAGATACCCATTCACTACTTAAAAAAGCAGAAGAGGAAAGAGCGAGAATTTTATTGGTTGGGGACACGCGACAACTATCGGCAGTAGAAGCTGGCAATCCCTTTAAATCCCTACAGAAAGCAGGAATAGAGACAGCCTATCTAAATCAATCCCTGAGACAAAAAACCGCAGATTTAAAAGCAGCAGTAAATAAAATCTCAGACGGGCAAATTAACGATGGCGTTAAAATTCTAGATGAAAACGGCAGAATCAAAGACTCTGGAGATAAAAGAGCCGAACAAATTGCCAACGATTATATTAACCTAAGCCCAGAAGAAAGAAAAAAGACTTTAATACTAGCTGGCACTCACGCAGATAGAGAAGAAATCCTCAACGAGATTAGAACACGACTTAAGGAGGAAGGAAGTTTAGGGCAGCAGGAAACGGTTGGCACTAGACTAAAATCTAAAGACCTTACTAGAACACAAATGAAGTATACCCATCATTACCAGGTGGGCGATACAGTGATGCCTTTAAGAAATTACGGGCAGCTAGAAAAGGGTAAATTGTACACGGTTGCTGGTATAGAAAAAGATATCCTCACACTAAATAGAAGTGGAAATTTACACTACTTCAATCCATCACAGTTTGAAAAAGCAGTTTACGAGAGAAAAAGAATAGGCATACTCAAAGGCGATCGCCTGAAATGGACGCGAAATGATACCAAACTCGGCAGAAGAAATGGTCAGGAATTTAATGTAATCGGGATCAATCAAAACTTTGCCACCATTCAGTACGATAACGGCAAACGAGAAAACATTAACTTGAATAAACCTCAGAACTTAGATCATGCCCTAGTCTCCACTACCTACAGCAGCCAGGGTAAAACGGCTAATAGAGTTTTAGTCTCTGCTACTTCAGATAAAACTTTAAGCAAGGAAAGTTTTTATGTTGCTGCCTCCCGCGCTAAGTTCAATCTAACTATTTATTCTCAAGACCAAGAAAAACTGCTAGCTAGAGCGCAGGAAAGCCAAGCTAAACTCAATCCGCTAGAGGTCTTAGAACAGCAGTCCAAGGCTGCAAAGAAAATCGATACTAACCTTCAGGGAATTTTCAATAGCTACCGACAGAAAGCAGCCCAGTCAAGGTTAAGTTAATAAAAGCTGAAAGCCATGTTCAGACTAGTTTGATGGACAATGAGAATTTAAAAGTGGGTTGTACAATTGTCTGAGTTTCTAACCTTAACCTCAAAAAGATAGAGTCAAGACGAAAAAAGTGCCATGTTTCGGGTTCAATCACGGGGATTTGAGTCCAAAAATCTGAGCTTCTGTTTCCTCTCTTATTGGAAGCTATTATCATCAAGTTCAGAGTGACAGGAGTCTCCTCTATGGGGAAAAAGTTAGCGTATGTTTTCCGCTAACAAAACCGCTCTATCCTGCTCCCTTAAGAGCAGCCAAAAAATCTGACCGTTTTTTCCGCAGATTATTGAGAGAGTTATCATCAAGTTCAGAGTGATAACAGGAGTTTCCCCGATGTGGTTCAGTCCCATTTTTGAGCGCTTTGTAGAAAAGAGTCCAGTCACTGTCATGGTCAGAGCCATGATGGAAGTGATTCTGGCTCCTGAGAAGCTCGATGAGTTATTTGAGCAGACGGCGCAAACTGGGTATACTCGGGAACTGCTCTTCTCTACCTTGGTCATGATGATGACCCAAGTGGTATGCAGTATCCGTCAAAGCATGGGGTCAGTCTATAAGGCGATGTCCGCTGAAATTGGTGTGTCCAAAACTGCCGTCTACGACAAGCTGAATCGCCTAGAACCGAATGTCAGTAAAGCTTTAGTTAAATCCACTGCTATTGACCTGACCACTATTATTCATCAATTAGGGATGGAACTTCCAGTCCTGTTGCCAGGATATCGAGTTAAAATTCTCGATGGCAATGGTCTCGGAGCCACAGAGCATCGTCTTGAGGTGCTGCGAAACACCCGAGCTGGACCCCTACCTGGAAAATCCTTAGTTGTGCTTGACCCTCAACTGGGTTTAGCCAGCGATATTTTCCCTTGTGAGGATGGTTACACTCAAGAACGCGCGCTTTTATCAGAAGTCCAAAGGACAGTCGAAGCAGGAGACTTGTGGATTGGTGACCGCAATTTCTGCACGACCGGCTTCATCTTTGCCATTGAGTCCAAGCAAGCTTTTTTCCTGGTGCGCCAACATCAAAATCTCCCTTGGCAAAAGACCAGTGCCTTGGTTGAGTCGGGAAAGACTGAAGGGGGAGTGGTGTTTGAGCAGACAGGAGTGGTCAGTTACGAAGGTCAAGAGCTTCATTGTCGCCGAGTTGTGGTGCAATTAGACCGACCGACGCGGGATGGGGAGACCGAAATCGCCCTGTTGACCAATTTACCAAAAACCGATGCTCCTTCTGTCTTAGTAGCACAATTGTATCGAAAACGTTGGCGGGTGGAAACTTTATTTCAAGTAGCTACAGAGACTTTTCACTGTGAAATTAAGACTTTGGGCTATCCCCGAGCCGCGCTCTTTTCTTTTTGCATGGCGTTGGTTGCTTACAATCTATTTTCAACTCTCAAGGGAGTTCTGGCTAGTGTTCATGGTAGCGACTGTCACGACAAACTGTCCTATTACTATCTGGGAGAAGAACTCGACGCCACTTATCAGGGCATGATGATTGCTCTCCCGCCAGAAGATTGGTCAGACTTGGGAACCATGAGCCAGTCTCAATTTTCTTCTCTGCTGCAAGACTGGGCGCAGTCAGTTAACCTACAAGCTTTTACTTCAACTAAGAGAAAACCCAAAAAGAAAAAGCCCAAGCCGCCTTATGACCCCCTTCATCCCCATGTCTCCACGGCTCGGCTACTGGCCGAGAAAAAGAAATCTCGGGCTTCGCCAAACAAATGAGTCAGCTGGAGGGGCATTCGCGAATTAATGTTTTCTTTATTTGACTGCCCCAAGAGAGCAGAAGAAACCTGCTGTCTAAAAATCAGGTAGTTCGCGACATCTGGCCGCGAACTAATTCTTGAAGATCAGTTCCCTTCTTGTATTTTTCTCAAGTTAAGAATAATAATTGATCAAGAGAAACAACTTATTGATAATACCTCTCTTCTATTGAGAATCAGTTCCTTGGGCTCATGCCACCTTGACTGGGCTGCGACAGAAAGTTACAGAGCGAGAAAAATCTCAAAAACCCCAACGACCAAAACATCAAGTCGAAACTGCTTCTCAACAGTCAGAACAGTCAGAACTAAAACCGATAAGAAAATTAAAGAGATAACTAAAAGATAACCAGTTCGATAAATGAGCCTAGAAATTAATGTAATCCTTGCTACATCTTGAATTAAATTGTCTCAAAAAGTGTGAATGAATATAAATTTATGCTTAATAACTGGTTTTTTAAAAGGTTTTCAAAGTAAACTTCTTGGCAAAACAAATTACTTTAAACGCACAATGTCAGGGACACGCTTTTATATCCAAAGCAAGCAATTGAAAGAACTAAATAGAGAAAGCCAAGTTTTGGGAATTGGATTAAACGAATTAATTTCTCTAAAACTAAAGCGAGAATTATTTGAAAGTCTACCCGATTCAAAACTTTCGCTCAGGCTAGAAAGATGTGAATTAATTCTCAGTCAACTAAGTGAGGATTTGAACTTGGTAAGAAACGCGACAAGTAATTGCCACAAATAAATATTAGAGAGAAGCCAATGCAAATTAAAGATTCACAACAGAAAGATTCGCAGAAGATTAATATTAGTCAACAAGAAGCTCAAGCCTGGAAACAAGAGGCAATTGAACTCGGTCGCTCGCAGTCTCATCTCAAGAAAATCGACCAAACTATCAATAACGCTCCAAAAACTAATATAGGAAAAGAGCAAGGATTAACTTTGGATCGCAAAGATGCTTTAGCGATGAAAAAAGACCGCTCGGATTTTCAAGAGTTAAAACTAAATAACAATCAGAGTCAAAATCAGACCGAACAAATTAGTCAGTCTAAGGGAATCAGGAGGTAGCTATTGAAATTTAGCGACTCTGGTTTCGGACAAGAAATTACCAAAAATAATTGGGAGATTAAATTCCAAAATTTCTACTGGCTATTGTTAGTTTCCTTTGTCTGTGGTCTAATAATCACTTTTGTTATCTTTGCTCTGCTTGCCCCTAAAGATTCTTTTGGGATTGTCCACTGGTATTTTGCCTCATGGCTATCTTGCAAAATTCCTCTGGCTTGCTCTGCTGAGGCTATTAATAATATGCGAGTCTTACAGCCTCAAATGGAGCGGTTGGGAAGTCTGCTAGGTTTCAGCAAATTTATCTTGGCTATAAGCACTGCTGGCTCGTTCTTCGGACTGAGATATTATTTCAAGGAGCAAGGAAAACTTTTTTCCACCGAGAAATATTTAAGGGGAGCAAAGTTTCTCTTGCCCCCACAGTTACAAGCTGTAATCGATCTTCAAGATCAAGAAACAGAATTCGATTTAGAAATAGGAAGAGAACAGATTCGACTCCCTGAATTTTTAACTTTCCGTCACATTAGCTTTGCGGGCGCATCGGGTACGGGAAAAACCCAGGCTATCAGCGGATTACTTACTCAGTTACAGGAGAAAAGAAATCAAAAATGTTTGATTTTGGATCTCAACGGACAATATTATTCTAGATTCGGTCGAAAAGGCGATGTAATTCTCAGTCTTTACGATAAAAGAAGTAAAGCCTGGAATTTTTGGAGCGAGGACGCGCCCGCTGAATTCTTTGCCGAAGCTCTAATCGAAGCCGATGATAAGTTTTTTGCTCCCGCTGGTCGAGCATTGCTAACAGATCTTCTCAGGATTAACTCTGATATTGATGGATTGTGGAAAGATTTAATTTCTCAACCAAAAGACTTGATTCAGCGATTGAAGGGCGGTATAAGCCCCGCGCTGATAGGAGCAGAGGAACAAGCAGCAGGGGTTCAGGCTACAGCTTTATTACAATTCAACTTTCTACAATATTTAAATCACTGGTGTAAAGATTCCGAACCATTTCAATTGACCCAATGGTGTAAAGATAGTCAAGAAAACTGGATTTTTCTGATTGTCAGAGATCGCGATTTGGCAGCTTGTAAATCCCTGCTCAGAACTTGGGTAGACCTTACCGTCTTGGGGGTTTTACAGCGAGAAGAAGATAAGAACTATCCCCACCTTTGGCTGATTGCCGATGAATTAGCAGGATTGGGCAAACTGCCGACTTTGGGTAAATTACTCTCGCAGGGTCGTAAATACAAAGCTACAGCTTTGGTGGGATATCAAACATCGGGACAGATTGAAGATATCTACGGTAAGGATGGGGCAAAAGAAATTTTACAAGGGTTGCAAAATAAATTTGTGTTTCGCTGCTCTGACTCCGATACTTCTAAAAAATCCTCTTTACAACTTGGAGAGCAGGAAATCGAAGAAATCGCCACAACAATTCAGTTTGGCAAATTAGCCAGCAACGACCGCAATTCTTTAAATAGAAGCATCAAAACCCGTCCCGTCGTAATGCCATCGGAAATACAGAATTTGCCAGATTTGCAAGCCTATATTAAATTCTGCGATTTAAATCCTTCTAAAATCCATTTTAACTATCAAAAATATCCACAGATTAATCCTCCAAATAATTCAGAAATTCCCGAAATAAAGCTTCAAATAGTAGATATAAATACTAAATCGAAACCAGAACCAGAATACGATTTCGACCCGAATGAATGTTTTGATCCAGAAGATACAGAGACTGAGACAGAGACAGAAACTCAATACAATTTTGACCCCGAAGAAGACGATAACAAAAACGAAGACAATAACTTTTTACAGTTTTGATTTGGAGTAAGTTTTAATCCCACATTCATCAGCCCCACAGATGAAGTACATCAGAAATCGGAATGGAAAAGCGATGCAATAAAGAAAAAGAACCAGAATGAACTGGATCGAGTGAGAATAAGGAAAATTCCGAGGGAGTGCGATCGCTAAAATGCCTCATTCTCATGAAGCATCTCTTCATGAGAATGAATAAAAGAATAAATAATTAAGAATTCAGAATAAGGAGTCAAAAATCAAGATAATTGAAAAGAAGAACAAAAAAGATAAATTATTAAGTAAAAGTGCTAAGAGGGATAGAAGTCAAAACCATTAACCATTTAGGAATAATAGCAGGAATAATTGATGAAATTGACATCGTAAATATCGTTAACCGAGAATTAGGAATCGAAGAGCAAGAGATAGTTAATTCAGGAGAAATAGTTAAGGCAATTATTCTTAATGGATTGGGTTTTGTTTCTCAGCCATTATATTTATTCCCCAAGTTTTTTGAAGATAAAGCAACGGAACATCTTCTAGGAAGAGGAATTTTACCTGAGCATTTAAACGAGCATAAAATAGGGCGAGTAATGGATAAGCTCTACAACTATGGACTATCAGAATTATTTCTCTTAATTGCCCTATCAGCCGTCAAAAAATATCAAATAAATCTCGATTTTTCTCACCTAGACTCTAGCTCTTTTTCGGTGCATGGTCAATACAATCAGATTTTATCGTCATCATTAGAATCCCAGGGAAAAGAGTTAGAGAGTGAACCAATACCGATTAAGATAACCTATGGATATTCCAAAGATCGTAGACCAGATTTAAAACAATTTATTTTGAATTTAATCGTCACGGGAGATGGCAATATACCAATATTTCTCGAAGCAGCGTCGGGGAATCAAAGCGATAAAAAAGTTTTTGGCGACATAGCTAAAAATTATCAAAAACAACTGAAATCAGAAACTACCATAGTGGGAGATAGTGCATTATACAGTAAAGATAACTTAGAATTACTGCAACAAATCAAATGGCTAACTAGAGTTCCTCTCTCAATAAAAGAAGCCAAAAATTTGATGAGTACAATTAAAGATTCAGAATTTACAATTAGTGCAATATCTGGTTATAGTTGGGTAGAAAGAGAAAGTAATTATGGTGAAATACGCCAAAGATGGTTAGTTGTTAAAAGTGAGGCAAGAACGAAATCAGATTTGGCTTCTCTAGAGAAGAAAATCGCCAAAGAATCGGAATCAATTCCGAAAAAATTAACTAAGCTCTCTCAGAAAACTTTTCAGAGCGAGACTGAAGCGGAATTAAATTTAAAACTAATTCAAGGTCAACTCAAATTCCATGTAATTAATGAGGTGAAAATCACAGAAAATCAGGATAAAACTTATCAAATAACTGGAGTAATTAAAGCCCATAATGATGTCATTGAAGCTGATAAAAATCGTGCGGGCAAATTTATTATTGCCACTAATCGACTAGATCGTGAATCGTTTAGTTGCGATGAAATGCTCCTTAAATATAAAGAACAGCAACATGTAGAAAGAGGTTTTGCTTTCTTAAAAGACCCTCTATTTTTTGCCGATAGTGTATTCTTAAAATCCCCGCGCCGAATCTCGACAATGGCGATGCTCATGGGTTTATGTTTAATGGTCTATTCTTTGGGACAAAGAGAAGTTCGTCGCCAATTAAATCAGGCTCAAACGGGAATTCCCAATCAGTTAGGAAAATTAACCGACCGCCCCACATTACGTTGGATATTTCAATGTTTTCAAGGGATTCATTTGTTAGTTCATCAAGGAATTAAACAAGTGGTTAATTTAACAGAAGAACGTCAATTAACTCTCAAGTTTTTCTCCAAATCTAGTCAAGAATATTATTTTTTATCTGGATAGTTATTGCCAGAAGTATTTGAGTTTCAATCAGTTTCAATTATTAATTCTATTTTCTCTAACTCATCAGCTATGGGCTAAATTTTGGCTGGTTATCCATTCTCATGAAGGAACTCTTCATGAGAATGAGGGGACAAAAACGATCGCCAATCCTGAATTTTGACTCATTCTCACTGCGTCGAGTTCATACTCGTTCTTTTTCTTTATTCCATCGCTTTTCAACCTCGATTTCAGATGTGCTTCATCCGTGGGGCTGCTGGATGTAGGTTTAATGCAAATTTTTAATCAGTTACTCGGCAAAATCATTTGGGCTGTTATAGTAATGATTTTATTAATTGGTGGATATATTTATCTAGTAAAAAATCTGGTTAAGCCTCCACAAATTGTTAATAACCAACCCATACCAACAACTCCACCAACACCAAACACTAATAATTCTAATCCTACAGTAGTTCAATCTGTTCCTGACAACAATGCAGATTTATCAGGCGATATCTTACCCGCAATTGCCCAACCCGATGGCGTTATTATTGAAGCTCCAGAAAGATTAGAACCAGGAGGCATTTTAAAAGTTTATACAAATAATAATGGTGCAGAATATCCAGACCCTCTTAATTATAGCCCTTCAAAGGTAATAAAAACTAATGGGCTGTCCATGGTAAATGTAGAGAAAGAATCGAGGAAATTTCAAGAGGCATCAGGCTATTTTTTAGTGCCAGAAACAGGCGATTATAATTTTGTAGTTGAGCTTCCTGAAAGCTACAAAGATGTAGAAATCGGCTCTTTAAATGTAAAGGTTGATGGCATAGTTCTGTCGTCTCCAGATGGGGGTGAAATTTATCTCGAACAAGGATATCACCAGATTTCGTTATTAAATAGTTATTCGGTAAAAGGCGATTACCCTACAATTAATTGGGCAGCTACAGGAGAAGAAGTTAAACCTCTAAAAGTATTTCGCGAAGTAGAAGAATAAATAGAAAAAATTACTACTGAGAATTTATTATGGTTTTAAAAATTATTGGTTGGCTGATAGCTATCTGGCTAGTTTTTTGGTTGTTAGGAATTTTGTTACTTCTACTGCCAACTATCTTTTTCGCGTTCCTGTCGGCGATCGCACTACTTTGTATTTATTCTTTGCTGCCATCCAAATTCAGAATTAATGCTTTTGAGCAGTGGTTGGGAGTTCAGAGAAAACCTAAAACTCAAAACACCAGTCCAGTTTCATCTACACCAATAAACGGTCTGGATGATAGCAGTAATAGCTCCACAAATAACAATAGAACAACGCCTGAAAGTGATTCCGAGCCAATTGAACCAATTTTGACTCCTCCCACAGTTCAGCCAAAACCCAAACCCGAACCAGAGTTAATGCAACCAGAACTGAGGTTCGATACTATCAAATTCAACTTTGGTGGGAAACTACCAGATCGAGAAGAACTCAAAGCTAGCCTTAAGAAGAAGGTAATCGGTCAGGATACAGCGCTCGAGACTCTTGTAAGGGTTGTACTCGGTAAATTAGCCTCGAAAAACAATAAACCTTTGGTAGTTTTCCTCCCAGGCCCTACTGGCAGTGGTAAAACAGAATTGTCCAAAGCTTTGGCTGAAACTTTAAAAACTAAACTAACTCGCTTCGATATGGGTGAGTATGCCGAAAGCCACAAAGCCTCTAATCTCTTTGGTTCACCTAAAGGATATGT
The DNA here is from genome assembly GCA_030064795.1 of Pleurocapsa sp. MO_226.B13. The sequence continues at coordinate 10,496 of JASJEI010000207.1, forward strand.
CGGATCTACAGAAGGTGGGGCTTTGCCTAACGCCTTGAGAACCAGCAAAAAAACGTGCATTCTGTTATTTGATGAAGTTGAGAAAGCAAATCAAAGCTTGTGGAGACAGCTTTTAGCTTTCTTTGATGAAGGACGGGTATCGGATACTATAGGACAAACTCTAGCTCCGAAAAACACAATTTGTCTGCTAACCAGCAATTTAGAAGCTGACAAGATTGCAGAAAATCCAGAGGCAGCCAAAGATATTATCAAACAGGGTCGTTATTTTCCGCCAGAGTTTTTAGGCAGAATTGATAAGGTTATTCCTCTTCTAAGACTCGATACTGCCGATACCGCAAGACTGACGGTAGTTTTAGCTAGAAGGGTTGCGGATAGATTTGATATTAACCTGATTATCGAGCAAGAAGCTCTTGAGGAATTAGTTAATGCTACTTTTGATGAGGGGCAAAAATACGGCGGAAGAGGAATTATGGAAAAAGTCGGCGACTTAATTGGAGACGATTTATTAGATTTACAGGGTCAGCAGATTTATCAGGCAAAATTAATTGTTGAAAACGATAGATTAAAAGCAGTTCCGTTGATGGCGGAAGCGGAGGTTAAATAATTATGAACAGCAACGAGATCAAAAATCGCGCTTCTTCTTTCTTTGAAAGGTTGAAAGTCTATGGAGCTTTCCTAGTAAGATATATCGTATTTATCTGTCGTAAATATCCATTGATAGCTGTTATTTTTCTGGTTTTCTATGCTTTTTTTCTGTATAGGTTTTTAAGTCCAAATTTCTCTATTAGTAGCAATAAGAATCTACCGATACCACAACAACAAACACTCCCTAACTCTCAGACAGCTAATCCTAACACTAACAACTTACCAAGTACAACTCCATCTCCTGTTGTTCCCGCTCAAGTTACCGCAGTTCATTCGGGTTCTAAACTATCGATAAAGTGGACTGAATCAATTGAAGACCCTTTAATTTATTCGGAAAGAGGTCTAATTGATTCTAACTGTATATCAAGAAGTTGTAGCATTAATTTATCCGAACCTATATCCCAAATTGAAGTTTATTGGAGACAAGGAGGGAAAAGATATGTCAAGAACTTCAAAGTCGATAAAACAGTAACTAGCAATACTGCAAGCCAAGAGGAGCTAAGAGAACAGGCTGTAGCCAAACTCGAAGAAAAGCACCAACAGTTAAAGCAAAAAAGATTGTCAGCAGCCCAAGAAGTATTCGCTAAGGGCAAGGTTTTTGAGGGAACAATTTCTTATCGAGAAGAATCTCAACCAATTAAGATAGCAATAAGCGATCTGGTTGCAAATAGCTATATTGTTGAGATTTCTAACCCGGTAAAAGAAACTACTCAAATTTTTGAGGGAGAAATAACTGAAGTTTTCAAAGGTGAAAATTATCGATTCAATTTTCCTGAATACAGTCCCGAAAAAGCGTCGGCTTTTTTGTCTTTAAAATCGAGATCGCCACAAAGCGACTTACCTGACGACGCTTGGAGATTTTACAAGGAGGAAGTTATTTTGCTTCTTGATAGTACAGACTTAGGAGTTGATGGTGTGGCAGAATCAATTAATTATAACGGGATTTCTGGGTGGGATTATAAAATTACTCTTAGGTAAATCTAGTAGAGTTTTCAATATTAGCTTTTACACCAAGCGATTGCTTTGTCCATTGATTTTTTTCGGTTTTCTATAATATTTTTTTCATGGTTAAATCTAGCTTCGATTTCTGGGGATTCAAAGCCATATATTTTTGAGTTTTGCACCCCCTCCATGATCTCGTTGTAGCTTGCTACAACATCTCGTTGCTCCCACTTCAAAGTCTGGCAATAAATCGGTTTAGGAATGATCTTTTCCGTCGATAAGTATAACTCTTGTATCAGAGAAAATACAAAAGGAATAAATAAAACGGAAAAACCAATAATTCCTAATAATATTGCCAACCAATCGTAGAGGGCAATTTGTTTTATTAATAAGACACCACTCGGAGCTTCTTGTTGAGAACAAAGACTAAGCCCCAGTGAACTCAAATCCTGTTTACTGTACAGAATTCCCTTTTCTTCATCAATATAAGTATCCTGTAAACTATCAGCTAAATGTCTATTTTGTTCGGTGAGTTTATATTTTTTCATTATAAACAATCAAATATTTAGAGCTTTTTGAATGGCAAGTTTTAGCTTTTGTTCCGAATCACGAGAACATTTTTCTATGCAATCAAACGCTCCTAGCTGTTCGGCTCTTTCTTTGTAATCCCTGTGACTTACTAATGTACTATAAAAAATTACGGGAATTCTAAATTCTAGATCAAGCTCGTCCAAACGCTGAAAAATATTAAGACCGTATCCCATGTTCGTTTCACCTTTTTTTAGTTTACCCGCAAGCATTTCATGCCAACAAGATACGAATAACTCACAGATAATTAAATCTGGAGGATCTACCTGTATCTGTGCTGAAGCTTCCGAAAAATTTCTAGCAAAGTAGAAATTGAGCAGATTGTTTTCAACTTCTTCAGAAAAATAAAAATAAATAAAATCCTCGCGACTGCAAATATCGTACAGATCGCAATCGATTATTAAAATCTTGGCTGGATATTCTATAGACTTGAGTGGCTTTAAAGGTTTGTTCTGTTTATCTTCTGCTTTGAAGATTCCCAAAAAAGATTGAATTTTTTCAGCGATCGCCATAATTTTTGTTCCTCTCTCTAAGTTGTTCTGCTATAGCTAGTAAAATTTCTTCAAAAGTTTCCGAAGGCAGACTTTTAATCTTGTCCACAATCAGATCGGAAGTTTCTTTGTCTGTGGTCTGAAGCACGATCGAGTTCAAAATTAGATTTTTACTCCCATTACCGTTGCCGTTTAAAACCAGCGTAGCTCCAGTGTTCTGTTCAATTTCTTTGAAAAATTCTTTAATGATAGCTTCTTTATCTTCTATATCCATTTCTTCAAGATTGCTACCATTGATACTGTTTTTTTCGCTTTCTTTAATTTTATTTTTTCTTACCACTTAGTTATCTATTATCCTATTCTGCCTTAGCTTATACGCGCTGCTTTCAAGCCGATCGGCAATATCTAATTCAAGAGCGCGATCGCTTGCTTGGGGCGATTCGCCTTCTAACAATAGCAAATAGTACTGCCTTCTCAGTTTTTCAGGCAGAGCGTCCAAAAGCTTTTGATAATTTGAATTGTAGATATCCGCTCCTTTTCTGAATTTAGAAATATTTGCCTCAGAAATTCCGCTTCTTCTACTTATCTCTCTGGCAGTTACTCTGCCTAGCTTTAGGACTTGGAAGTAACAGCTTACAATTTTGCTTTGCTTTGTCTTTTCTTTGTGAAGGCTCATTTTAGTATAATTGTTGAAGGCAATAAAAAATAAATATTGTTGCCTTCAACAATTATACTGAATTAAGCTGCTATACTGGCACATAGTTCAAACAACTTTTAAATAGTTTAAGCCCCAACCTCATACAAGATTGGGGCTATCGAAAAATCTACGCTTCCCTTTTTTGAAAGTTACCAGCTTTCAGGAAAAAGCGAAAATCGTCCGAGATTTTCTTCAAAACTTAATCTCAGCATAGCACGATTTTCTCTCAGTAGAAGCGTGGAAGCTAAAAATTCACAGAGGCTTCTAATTGTGCTTATTTTCAGTAGCACCTCCAGCTTGGAAGGTGCAAAGTGAGATTTACCCCAACCAACCATCGCAATCCCTGCCCAATCTGCCAGGACGCTTCTGGAGACTGTCGAACTACCCCAGATCACCTAATTCTCTGCCACAGCTTCATAGACCTCGATTCGGGTATAGCTGGCTTTAAATGGACTAAAGTATCTTCCAATGGCGTTTGGGGGGTTCACGTTCCTGACAATGGCAAGGAATTCGATCGGGAACAATACGAGCGTTATTTGGCTCAGAAACAAGCCCAAGAGCGCGATCAAAAACAGTTTTTAGCTGACAATGCCCTTGATGCCGATGGCAGAGATCGAGCCATCAGAAAGCTAGCCCGTCATGTTGGATTAAACAGTCGCGACCGTAAAGATCTAACTCGTAGAGGATTGAGCGACGCGAAGATCGAAGCTGGTCTATTTTTCTCGCTCGATCCTTGGAAACGGTTTAATTTAGACCTACCTGAGAATTTGCCAGGAATTCATGAAAAAGGCGATCACTTTGCTACCAAAGATACTGGTTATGCCTGTCCCATCTTCGATAAAGAGGGACGGGCGATCGGTTGGCAGCTTCGAGTGGAGGGAGTAACAAAGGGCAACAAGTACAAATGGGCTAAAGGTACATTCTCATCTCATTTACCAAATGGCGAACTACCTCTTACCGTAGTCAAGCCTAACCTCAATTCTTCTAAAACGCTTTATTTATCTGAGGGCATACTCAAACCTTATATAGCTAGTTATCTTCACAATATAGCCGTTTGTGGGGCTGCTAATAACGGTTATTTTTCTGGCAGCCCAAAGCAGTTAACGGAAACAGTCTCCGACTATGAGGAACTGGCCATCGCTCCTGACGGTGGCGATGTAATAAATCCGCAGGTCATGCAGCGGTGGCAGAGGCAAATTGATTTTCTCAAGCGATTTAATAAACCGATTAAGATCCTGTGGTGGGGACAGGTAGAAAAGACCGATGGCGATCTTGATGAAATTGATTCGGTTACTTTTTCAAATGCCGAGTATCTGACACCAGAGGAATTCAGTCAAATAGCAGAGTCACGCTGCAAAGTTGTCGAAGTTGAACGATGGAAAAAACAACAGGAGGCAGCTAAAAACAAAACCTGGGAGCAACTAACTAGTTTGACTGCTAAACCCTGGTTAGAAGTAAACACTCCCGACCTTAACGAAATCGGGTTAGAAAATAAGCTAGAGCGAGGACATATTTATTTATTGAAGAGTGCAAAATCTACGGGCAAAACTAAGACAGTAATACCATTTGTCGAGAAGTTTACTAATATTTACTCCTGGTTCAATCGTATTGCTTTAGGGCGGGAAGAATGTCACAAATTAGGACTCGATTATAAGGAGGATTTAAAGAGTTATCAAGGATTTTTAAAGGCTGGCTTTTGTGCCAACAGTAGCTACCAATTTAATCCCGTCAATCTGAAAAACAATGGCTTGCTTTTAGGCGATGAATCCGACCAACTTTTTAGCTATTTATTCGAGTCTATCTGCAACAAAAACGGCATCAGACCAGCTATTCTAAAAGCTTTTGAGGCGCATTTAAAAGCAGCGATTGCAGGAGATGGCATGGCGTTATTCATGTCAGCCGATAACAGCGATATCGAGTATGAATTCCTCAAGCAAATTACTCCCCCTGGCTGTGAAGTTAGGGTAATAGTAAATCACTACCAACCGCCAAAAGGTCTGGTTAATTTTGACGTTTCAAATACTCCCGATGGTTCAATTGATAAGTTAGTCGATCACCTGAAAAATGGCATTCCTTGTTTCGTTATCGATGATATCAAAAACGGAGTCAAAGGCGGTAAATCAATTGCCGAATATGTTAGAAATACTCTGCCAGATCAAGCCGGTTCGATTGTAGAAATTAACTCGGATACTTCTGGCAGCGAAGAGATTAAAAACTATCTTAAAAACATTAACCAGGCATCAAAAGATACTTTGTTGCTAATCTGTTCGCCTAGCGTTATCTCTGGAATTAGTATTGAAAACGGACATTTTCAACAGGGGTATGGTTTTTACAATGGGGTTCTGACTACCAAAGAAGCCAGTCAAAGCTTGGTTAGGGTTCGTGGATTGTCCAATTTAACAGTTTGGGCAGCCAAAAAAGGATTTACTTGGAGGAGCGATCGCTCTTTGACTCCAGAGGGAATTAAGGGATATTACCAACGGAATTACAACAGCAACAGTAAATATCTCTCCAGCTTTGACGTAGACTACGATCCGCTAACTGATGAGTGGTCTAGCCCTTGGTTCGAGCTTTATTGTAAATATGCCGCCTATCGCAATTTATCCATGAGCGATCTTAGATTGAGGCTTAGAGAGAAGCTGGAAGAGGAAGGATACACGATTGAGTTAGTAGCTCCAGAGCCTCAAGAGGATACAGAACTCAAGCTTAAAGAGTCTTGGGGTAATATTAACCTCGAACGAGCGACGAGGATTGAATCGGCAAATATTCTGACTGACGAGGAACTAGAAAAATTGTCCAATAGTAAGGAAACTCCTACTCCCTCACAGCAGCTAGATCTTGAAAAGACTATATTGCTAAAACGATACGGACAACATTTAATTGATGCAGTTACCCACATAGATAAGTACACGGGAGAAACTTTGACGGGGTATGCTGCCTTGTACCTCAAAGATGACGGCGGTTCGTGGTATCGCCAATTAAAGCAACTTTATTATCTGATTGATAATTACGACGAGGCGGTTAGAAGCGATCGCCATAGGGAAAGTCAGCAAGAATTTCACGGTACTAGATTGGGGAGCGATATTAGCTGGAATGCCCGAAAACGCAAATGTCGTCTGCATTTAGGGGTGGACAAGCTACTCGATACCGAATGGCGAAACTCCCAAGAATACGAGCAACTAGCCAGCCTAGCTAAAAAATCCCACTGCCGAGTTAAAGATACGATTGGATTGTCGGTTAAAAAATTAACTCCCGCGCAGGTTTACACCGAACTAATCCGCCAGCTTGGG
>JASJEI010000208.1 GCA_030064795.1 Pleurocapsa sp. MO_226.B13
TATTCAAATGGATAAGTTTTAGCCAGAGGTTATTGCCCGCCGACCGCCCCAATTGTGAGGGGTAAGCGTGTCAAAGTCCCCAAATTCCTAGGGGCGGTCGGCGAAGGCTGACCAACTTTGACCAGGTTTTCTCTCGGGGATTGGTAACGCCAGCCTGTGCTTGCCATTGCCAGTGGTTGATAGCAATGTTGCCATCGACTAGTTTACTCATGAAGTACCTTGCTCCGTGATGCCAGGACACACCACAATTAATACACAAAAAGGTGACGCACATCGCCCTCATCCTAAAGTTCATCCAGCCCATGCTGTTTAACTGACGCATCGAGGCATCAACCATTGGGTAGCCCGTTCTGCCTTCATACCAAGCCTCAAACAGTTCTAGAAACAAATTCAATTGGAGGTCGGCGTTTCCTCATTTGAATATCTTGGCTAGAAGATTTATTGGTTGCGATCGCTTTCTCTAATTCTTAATCTAAATCGAATTGTTGGTTCAATCAAAAGAGATGATAGCCAAGGCTTACCAATAAATTCGCGGTCGCCAGTCAGATAAGCTACCTTCGCAGAGCGCGAAGATAGAATAAAAAGAGGGCATTTTTGTAATGCCCTCAGAGAAGAATATTAAAATATTAAACAGTTAAAGATTAAGCTAAAACACTGTTTGATTCTTCGGTATGTTGCTGTGGTAACTCAGCGCGATCGAGTAAAGACTGTAGTTTCTCGCCTTCAATTACCTCAACTTCCAGAATTTCTTGGGCGATTTGTTCTAGTAGATCTCTGTTAGTGTTCAGAATATCTAAAGCTTGTTGATGAGCATCTTCGACGATGCTTTTCACTTCCTCATCGATCGCTTTTGCCGTTTCATCGCTGACCATGCGACGGGGGTTGCCCATACCTTGACCTAAAAAGTTATTTTGCGCGCCTTTTTCGTATGCTAGAGGCCCTAAAACCTTACTCATACCATAGGTAGTTACCATTCTTTCGGCAAGGTCGGTAGCCCGTTGTAGGTCGTTGGATGCCCCCGTAGTAATACTGTTAAAGACAATTTCTTCGGCCGCACGTCCCCCAAGCATGGTGGCAATCTGGTCTTTTAATTCTGATTCGGACAACAAAAAGCGGTCTTCGGTAGGCATTTGAAGAGTATAACCAAGGGCAGCCATTCCGCGAGGGACAATGGAGATTTTAGCGACTCTGCCACCTCCAGGCATTACTGCACCGACTAGTGCATGACCGACTTCGTGATAAGCGACGATGTTCTTTTCTTTATCGTTAAGTACGCGGGATTTTTTCTCTAAACCAGCTACTACTCTTTCAATAGCTTCATTAAAGTCTGCTTGCGTTACGGTTTCTCTTTTATTTCTGGCTGCTAATAAAGCAGCTTCGTTAACTAAATTGGCTAAATCGGCCCCTGCAAAACCAGGCGTGCGGGTAGCGACTTGTTTTAGGTCTACTTCTACGTCTAATTTGACTTTTGCTGCATAAATTTCTAATATTTTCTGACGACCAGCTAAATCGGGACGGTCTACCAATACCTGACGGTCAAATCGACCAGGACGTAACAAAGCAGGGTCGAGGGTTTCGGGGCGGTTGGTGGCAGCCAGCACGATTACCGTCGCATCTCCCGCAGCAAAACCATCCATTTCTGTCAGCAATTGGTTTAAGGTTTGTTCGCGCTCGTCGTTTCCGCCAACAAAGCCATTTTGTCCTCCGCGAGATTTACCGATCGCATCTAACTCATCGATAAAAACAATACAGGGAGCTTTTTGTTTTGCCTGTTCAAATAAATCTCTGACTCTGGCTGCACCCGCACCGACAAACAGTTCGACAAACTCCGAACCAGAAATACTAAAGAAAGGTACTCCTGCTTCTCCTGCTACCGCTTTTGCCATCAGGGTTTTACCAGTCCCAGGAGGCCCTACTAATAGTACTCCTTTGGGTATTCTCGCACCGATAGCTTTGTAGCGATCTGGACTTTTCAAAAAGTCTACAATCTCGGTTAATTCTGCTTTGGCTTCTTCGACTCCCGCTACATCGTCAAAAGTAACTTTAGTTGAATCTCCTTCTACGTATACTTTGGCTCGGCTTTTAGTCAAAGATAAAGCACCCTGCGCGCCTCCCGCACTGCGACTGATAAAGAATTGCCAGATAGCAACAAAGATCAATGGTGGAATGACCCAACCCAATATGCTACCCAACCAATTATTTCTGGGTGGTGGTGCTGCGGTAAACTCGACTCCATTATCTTCTAGACGTTTGGGTAATTCTAAATCTAGAACGGGGTTGGTGCGGTAAATCTGGGGTTGTTCGGCGTTTTCGTCCTTGAGTTCGTAAACAATCTCATTTTGCCCCACAGATGCTCTAGCTACATTGCCATCTTCTACCTGGTCGATGAACATACTGTAGGGTACTTGAGGAACAGGATTACCAAATAACTGGGGCAAGAAAAGATTGGTAAAGAGAAATAATCCTGCTACCAAAAATAAGATATTGGAAATTAAACGCGATCGCGATCCCGGTGGTTTATCTTTAACAGCCATAGTTCTTTCTTCTCTATAAGATCTATCTATTATTTTAATTTTTTCACGCTTGTAAATTTCTTTGATACAACGATAGATAGACTTTTAGTTATTGGTAGTTATTGGTAGGGTGGGCGACGCGTCTATCACGGATACACTCAATGCGATATCCGAAGGTGTATCCTTTAGGACAAGTGCAAGCCGCGACCCACGACGCGCAGCTAGTCCTTGAGGATAAAGCTAGTACGAAGAGTGCAAATTTCCAGCCAGCAAAGATTAAATGACCACGTGTTATTTTTGCCCACCTTACTTTTCCCCCGCTTTCTTCGTCTTTTGAAATCAAAATGACTTCTGCTATAACGGGGTTAGTTGACGACAGCCAGAAATTATCAAAAGTTCTCTATGTTTAAAAGAATTGCTTCTGATGCACTCGGTCTAAGCGATATTGGAATTATTGTTAAACCCGAAGACTATGACAAAGTAGAATCTGATGATTTTGTTTTGCATGAGGAAAAGGAAAAAATCTTTTTTATTATTAAATCAAAAGCAGACGAATATTGCTTTACTAATAAAGCTTTGATTCATGTCGATGGAACATCTGCTGTGAGCAAGAAGCGTATTTTAAAACGTTTGGACTATAGCAAGTATCCGATTGAAAATGTATTTTTAGAAACTGCTGGTACTATCGATCTCGATATTGAAATTAAATTTAGTATTGGCCCACACAAATATTCTCTTGACGTTCATAAAAGATATTTAGAAGAATTGAAATATTTATACAAAGCTTTAATTAAGATTGGTTCTCTCCAAGAAACTAATGCCCAACATCTTGAATATGCTCACAGTAGCTTAGAAATTGCTGCTAAATCCGTCAATCGCTCCTCAAGTTCTCAAACTACAGAACAAGAATTTAAAAAGATCAATGAGTATGTTTTTGAATGGTTAACCCATTTTCATGCTACCTATAATACTAAAGATTTTACGTCCGCTTTTGAAACCTTTATCAATCAGTAATACATCAAATAATCTATCTCAGTCCTCAATCTCCAGTACTGAATTTACGGGCAATTTGAAACAGGGAAAGATAGGATAATTCTAGGCGATCGCCATAGTTTAGTTGCAATACTTTTTTTAACTCTGCTAAGAGAAGATGGCGTTGGGTTGGTTTTAGGTTGATGTAAGGAGAAAGAGTAGTTAATAAAGTTAAATATTCATCCGTGGTGTAATTTAACTGACAAATCATTTGTTCGCTAACTAAGTCTTGAAAATAACCAGAATCAATGATTTCCTGTCCAAACTTGTCTAGATTTTGTTGATGGTTTTCGATGCTTTCGTGGAAAGCTAGATCTGGTGCATGAGTCTGATAAACTTCCGTCAACTTTTGACCAATTTCATAACTCGGTTGGGGTGGCGTATTCCATAATAAAACCAAGCAACCCCGATTTTTTAATGCCAAGGCACTTTTGCGAGTTCTGATTTCTGGCGTTACCCAATGAAAAGAGGTTGTGGCAATTACGGCATCGAATCTCTGGCTAGTTAACTTCCATTCTTCAAAGGTAGTATTAATAAACTCTACATTTGAATAATTGGCACATTTGCGTCGAGCTATTTCACAGGCAGCTAAACTAGGCTCTATCCCCACTAATTCTACTCCTAGTTTTGCCAACTCAATACTGGCAATTCCTGGCCCAGAGCCAATTTCTAATACTCTCTTTTGTGGTTGTAACCTAGCGATTTCCCCTACTCTCTCGATTAACTGACTCGGATAACGAGGTCTGGTGCGATCGTAAGCTTCTGCCACATCGCTATACCAACTGCTTTTGTCAGCACAACGGTAAATATTTTTCAGTAAGCTCGATACACCGCTATTCCAGGCTTCTGATTCAGTCATCTCTAAAAGTTGGCAAATATTTTTTACAAAAGTTAATATTAGCTGCTATACTAGAAACATAAGTTAACAAACCTAGTTGCCAAGCGACTAACGTTTAGACAGTACGGCTTAGAATTTAAATCAACTTAAATCGGTACTTCTAAGTATGTTTAATAGCTTATGTATATTTAGTTTTTATCTTAAATTACTAAGTTAATTCTGTTGCAGTAGCAGCAAAAGCGAGCAAGCAATCTTCTCAAAATCAACATCTCCTAATCAACCTCAGTCTGGTAGCTGGGGTTTTTTTATTAACAGCTTTTATTTATTCGCGCTTTCAAACAATTACGATTCAAGATTAGCTGAAAATCCATTGTAGCGACTCATAGATTTCTCAATTCCTTCTTTTAAGCTAAATTCAATTGCAGCGATCGCTATTTGTAACACTTCTTCGATCGTTTTAGCTTCAGGAGGAGAAAATTTACCTAAAACGTGGCTGACAGTTTGCTTTTTACCATCTGACTTACCGATGCCAATCCTCAGACGGGGAAACTCCTTTATTCCTAGATGAGCAATAATTGATTTCATCCCATTATGTCCTCCAGCCGATCCTGTTAGACGCATCCGCAATCGACCAACAGGCAAATCCATATCATCATAAATGACTAATACAGATTGAGGGTCTATTTTATACCAGTCTGTCACTGCTCTTACTGATTGTCCCGAACGATTCATGTAGGTAAGAGGTTTGAGTAAACGAATCTTTTTTCCTCTAACAACCCCTTCAGCAAATGAACCTTGGTAACGTTTGTTTTCTTTTAATTCTAGTTGCCAGATTTTAGCTAGCTCGTCAACCGCACTAAAACCAATATTGTGTCTAGTTCGATCGTATTTTGGTTCGGGATTACCTAAGCCAACAATTAATTTAGGAATTATTAATGCAGTTGAATCAGAAGTCACAGAAAACAGTAAATAAGCAGTGAAGACAGGCAATTAACTATTGTACCACCTAATTTGATTGAAACAGTGTTTCTAAATAGACTCTGGCACAGGCGCGGTAGTTTTGAGAAGCTTCTACACTCTGTCCGCTATTATTTTGCAGTAAAAACAAAGATAAAGCAGCAGCAAAAACTCGGTCTTGATCCCAATGGGGATGGGTTTCAAGATAATTTTGTAATGATAAATGGAGTTCTTCGGGGATTTCTGCCAAAATGCTTACAGTTGAATTCATGGTTGATTATATGCTCCCATTAAGATGATTTTTTGGTTTTTATGGACACAAAACTCGGGTTTTGCTCGAATACTGAGAATCATTGGGCTTTTAGCGATTAAGACAACCTTTTATCTAGAGGTGAAATAAAATAATGGCTTTACATATTACGTTACTTAACAGTAGAAACAAGATTCTCATCTATCGAGATAAAGTTTAGGTCTTTGTGTACTTGCTAAATTGCTCGTTGGATCATTGTTGTCTGAAAAGGGGGCTGTTTGTCAATGTTACAGAATATTAAAAGAACTCTTAAATAAATTGTAGCTCTATGTGAATAATAGAGTTGTAGGGGATTTTTTTTTACATTTATTTACATAATCTAATTAACAAACAGTTAACGATAGATAAATAAAAACAATCCCCACTAGAGACTTAAGACTGTAATGTTACGTTCTAGCCTGTGGAAAAACCTGGGTAAAATGTGGAAAATCTTCTTGGAGTTTGTGGAAATAGGGGGGAATCTATGGGGTAAATCGATCGCTTAAAATAAGAATTAATAATTTTTATTCGATTTTTGGCCAAAGTAAAATTTTACTGCTCTGCCATTTTCATTAATTTTCCCACCATTTGACAGCTAAAGAGCTTATTTGTTCCAATTCGGTAGCAGAAATTTTCTGGAGATGACTCAAAACTAAATTCATTCTACCTAGCGATCGCAACATATCTTGATGACGAATTAAAAAATCCCAGTAAAAGAAATTAAAAGGACAGGCAGACTCGCCAGTGCGATCGCGTCTGTTATATTTACAACCGCTACAATAATTGCTCATTTTATTGATGTAATTAGCCGAAGCAGCATAGGGTTTAGAGGCGAGTATTCCCCCATCGGCAAATTGTCCCATACCAATTACATTCGTCTGCATTACCCAGTCGTAGGCATCGATAAAGGCACTATGAAACCAGGATTCGATCTCTTGGGGAGAAACACCCGCAATCAGAGCAAAGTTACTCAAGACCATTAGTCTTTGGATATGATGACCGTAGCCAGTCTCTTCTACCTGAGTCAGTGTTTGACGCAAACAGTTCATTTCGGTTTTGCTAGCGTCCCAGTAAAATTCTGGTAAAGGTCGATCGTGAGCGAACCAATTATTTTGGCTATAGTTTTCATCCTGAAGATAATAGATTCCGTGCATATATTCCCGCCATCCCATTACCTGACGAATAAAACCTTCGACAGTATTTAGAGGTAATTCTTGTTGGTAATATGCGGTTTCTATGGCATCGATTACTTCGATTGGTTCGAGTAAACCTAGATTGAGATAAGGAGAAATTAAACCATGCCACATAGTATATTCTCCCGTAATCATGGCATCTTGATAGGTGCCAAACTGAGGCAAAGATTCGCTGATAAAATGAGCCAATATTTCTAGAGCTTGTTGTCTAGTTACTCCCCAATTAAAGGGTTCAATTTTGCCATAGTTAGAGAAGTTTTCTTGTTTAATCCAGTCAATTACCTCTCTGGTAATCCTATCAGGTTCAAAAGTCAAAGGTGCAGGAGTTTGAAGCTCTTTTTTTGGTGGTTTGCGGTTCTCTTTGTCGTAATTCCACTTACCACCCACAGGTCGATCGCCAGCCATTAAGATCTGGAATTTTTTTCTACCTTCTCGATAAAAATCTTCCAACAATAATCTTTTGCGAGGCTTTGCCCAGTCAATAAATTCATCTAGACTCCACAAAAAATGATTGTCTGGCAAAAAAGTTAGCTTGCAGTCCAAATCTAAACCTTGAATTAATTTAGCAAAAGGGCGATCGCAGGGACTAGTTAGCTGTAACTCAGTAATCTGATTGACTTTAAGCCAATCTTGCAGGGGGGTAACAAAATCCTGGGCTATTTTATATGTTACCTGCCAACCATCCTGCTTCAATTCTTCGGCAAAATGACGCATTGCCGACCAGACTAAGACCAGCTTTTGCCGATGGTAAGGGCGTTGTCTGGCATAGTTACTAGATTCAATCAGAATAACAGGAGTTTGGTGTTTGTTGTCCTGATTATTTTTTAAGCTTAGTTGATTTTTGGTCAGGCGATCGCCCAAAATCCAGATGCCAATAGTCATGTATTCGTTTTAGTTGAGTGATAAAAATTGAGTGTTCTTGTTGCCCAAGCGGTTATTTCACTAGTTAATCTAACGCTAAAGCTAGTCGATCGCAGGGTAATTAAAAAGCGATCGCTACCGCGAAATTAGTTTTTCAGAATTAAATGCAATATAAGTATTCTGCATATGTAAAAAATACATAAAAAGGGGGCGATCGGGCAATTTCTGTAACGAAATATACGATAAATCATTTTTCTAAATGTAATTATGACCTCAAGATAAACGCAGATTAAGAAACATATGCAATGTGTTCCCAAAAAGCGCTTGTCTTCGGAGACAAATAGTCTAGGTAACAACTATCACTTACCTAAATAGGCAATTTTAAAAGTAAAAAATAGATTCTTGTAGTTGTTAAGTGTTTTGGCACGAAGGTCTCTAAATTTAAGTTTTAAGCAATAGTAATTTTTGACACGAAAGGAAGGTAATTAAATGCTCGGAGAAATGTGGCAATTTAGGGGCAGGTATAAAATCCTGCACATTACTTGGTTTGCATTCTTTTTATCATTTGTAGTCTGGTTCAATCTGCCCCCCTTGGCTACTACTGTAAAAGCGGATTTGGGTTTGACCGCAGAGCAAATTAAAACCGTGGCGATCTGTAACGTAGCTCTAACCGTTCCCGCACGGATCATTATCGGGATGTTGCTAGATAAGTTTGGTCCTAGACTGACTTATTCTTTACTTTTAATGTATGCAGCAATTCCCTGTATCATGTTTGCCTCGGCGCAAAACTTTAGTCAGCTAGTAATTTCTCGCCTATTGATGGGTATTGTAGGTGCGGGTTTTGTAATTGGGATTCGCATGGTTGCAGAGTGGTTTCCACCCAAAGAGATTGGTTTAGCCGAAGGTATATATGGCGGTTGGGGTAACTTTGGTTCTGCTTTTTCCGCGTTTACTCTAGCTATTGTGGCTGGTTGGTTGTCTTTTGGTGCGCCTGGATCTGAACTTAATTGGCGTGCTGCGATCGCTCTTACAGGAATTTTTGCTGCTCTCTACGGTATCTTCTATCTATTTAATGCCAAGGATACTCCTCCTGGTAAAGCCTATCGTCGTCCCAGAAGCGCGAGAGGTTTAGAAGTTACAACTCAAAAAGACTTCTGGTTCTTGATGCTGATGAATGTGCCTTTAAGTGCAATTCTAGGTCTGGTGGCTTGGCGTTTAATGAAGTTAGGCTTGTACGAACGGGGTACAATGTACGTCATCTGGCTGGCTTTACTCGGTTTATATCTCTTCCAAGCTTACAATTGCTGGGCTGTTAACAAAGACTTGTTGGCTGGCAGAAAGCGTTATCCCCCCGAAGACCGCTACGATTTTTCTCAGGTAGCTATTCTAGAGCTTACTTATATTGTTAACTTCGGTTCAGAGCTTGCGGTAGTGTCAATGCTTCCTGCTTTCTTTGAAGGAACGTTTAGTCTTTCCAAAGCTGCTGCTGGTATGATTGCTGCTAGTTATGCGTTCATGAACTTAGCTGCTCGTCCTGGTGGTGGTTTAATTTCCGATAAATTGGGTAGTCGTAGAATAACTATGGCCGTACTAACTGGCTGTATGGGTATTGGTTACCTAGTCTTCAGTCAGGTCAACAGTGGCTGGTTTTTACCGGCTGCGGTGTTGTTAATTATGTGTTGCTCTTTCTTCGTACAGGCTGGTGAAGGTTCTACATTCTCGATCGTACCTTTGGTCAAACGTCGCGTTACAGGACAGATTGCAGGTAACGTCGGTGCTTATGGTAACGTTGGTGCGGTATTATACTTGAACATCTTCAGTCTGTTACCTGGTTGGTTAGGTGGTGGTCCAGATCCCTCTCCTGCTATTGAAGCAGCAGCAAATGCTCGTTTCTTCCAAATCATGGGTGTGGCAGCGTTGATTGTTTCCGCATTGTGCTTTGTGGTACTCAAAGAGCCTAAAGGTTCATTTGCCGAAGCACACCAAGGTGAAGAGGAGAGTGTTCCCAATCGACCAGTACTAGAAACAGAAAATATTTAATGTCTAGTTTTTAATTTTCGTCTACACTTTTCTAGTGCTGAGAACATTGCAATGTTTTTTCAGCACTTTTTGTTTTAACTAAAAGTATTAGTCGTTAGTGGCTATCGATTATTTTCTACTTCAACTCCAGAACAATAAAAGACAAAAAGCTTATGAATCCAGGGTTTGCGTTCTTAATGATATCTAAAGAAAAGCTTAACTTAGTATTATCGATAACAACAATGCAAACTAGCCCAACGATATAACCTAGATAGAAAAATAATTATAAATAAATTTTTTTATCAACAAACATTTAATTAGGAGAGAAAAAAGTGAGCGAACCAATCAAAACTCTATGTCCTTATTGCGGAGTTGGCTGTGGTCTAGAAGTTTTGCCCCCCGCCCAACCAGGAAAAGCTACCAATAGAGATAGTCAGGGGAATCCGCTTTGGTCGGTTCGTGGCGATCGCTCTCATCCCTCCAGTAAAGGTAAAGTATGTATTAAAGGCGGTACAGTTGCCGAATCTTTGGATAAAGACCGTCTTAAGTATCCGATGATGCGAGATTCTTTAAATGAGGAATTTCGTCGTGTTAGTTGGGAGGAAGCTTTAGATAAAATTACCAACCGCATCCGTGAGGTTAAAGCTACTCAAGGGTCAGAAGCTATCTGTATGTACGGTTCGGGGCAGTTCCAAACCGAAGACTATTATATTGCTCAAAAACTACTCAAGGGTTGTTTGGGGACAAATAATTTTGATGCTAATTCTCGTCTCTGTATGTCTTCGGCAGTAGCAGGATATATTCAAAGTTTTGGTTCTGATGGTCCCCCTGCTTGCTACGACGATTTAGAATTAACCGACTGTGCTTTTTTAATTGGAACTAACACCGCCGAGTGTCACCCTATTGTTTATAACCGCTTGCGGATGCACCACAAAAAAAACCGTAAGGTAAAAATGATTGTTGTCGATCCTCGCGAAACTAAAACCGCCAAGGATGCAGACTTGCACTTGGCGATTAAGCCAGGGACAGATATGGATCTGCTCAATGGTATTGCTCATCTGTTGCTACGTTGGGGCGAGCTTGATACCTTTTTTATCGATGAATGTACCCAAGGTTTTGCTAATTTTGCCCAAGTAATTCAACAGTATCCCCCAGAATTAGTCGCCCGTCGCTGCGGTATTGCGATCGAACAGTTAGAACAGGCTGCTCGTTATTGGGCAGAATCAGAAAAGGTCTTATCTCTATGGTCGATGGGAGTCAATCAATCCTCCCAAGGAACGGCAAAAGTCCGCACTATTATTAATTTGCACCTGATGACAGGAAACATTGGCAAACCAGGGGCGGGTCCTTTTTCCTTGACAGGACAGCCTAACGCTATGGGAGGTAGAGAAGCAGGGGGGCTAGCTCATATTATTCCTGGTTATCGAGTTATCCAAAATCCCCAACATCGGGCAGAGTTAGAAGAAGCCTGGAAATTGCCCCCAGGTAGTATTAATCCCCTTCCAGGTAGAGATGCTTGGAGTATGATTACTGGTTTGGAAACAGGAGATGTAGGAGTTTTGTGGGTGGCAGCGACTAATCCTGCGGTGAGTATGCCCGATCTAGTCAGAACCAAAAAAGCCCTGTTGCGATCGCCTTTTACGATCGTCCAAGATGCTTACTATCCTATGGAAACTGCTAGTTTTGCTCATGTAGTCTTACCCGCAGCCCAGTGGGGAGAAAAAACAGGCACGATGACTAATTCCGAACGGGTTGTTACTCTCTGTCCTCAGTTTCGCCAAGCTCCAGGAGAAGCTAGAGCAGATTGGGAAATTTTTGCCGAAGTTGGTCGGCGTTTGGGTTTTACCAAAGAATTTGATTTTGCTAATTCTGCACAGGTTTATCAAGAATTTGTCAACTTAACTCAAGGTCGTCCCTGCGATATGAGTGGTCTGAGTCATGGTAGATTGCGTCAACAAGGCCCGATACAGTGGCCCTGCCCTTTGGAAACTCTGAGCGAAGAAAATATAGAGCTGGCTTTAGCCTGTAATACCGATAAAAATCTTACTCAAGAGAACCAACAAGCCCAAGGTTTATTCTCCAACCTGTTTAGAAGCAAAGAAGAAACTCCTGTAGCCAAAAGACTTTATACCGATGGTAGATTTAATACTCCCGATGGACGGGCGAGATTTTCGGCATTTCATTCTCAAGGACTGGCCGAACCTGCCGATGCTGACTATCCCTTCGTTTTAACCGTAGGTCGTCTTTACGAACATTGGCACACCATGACTCGTACGGGAAGAATCGAAAAAATCATCAAAAAACAACCCCAACCCTTTCTCGAAATTCATCCCAAAGATGCAGACAAATTGGGTATAGAACCAGAAATGATGGTAGAAGTGCGATCGCGTCGAGGCAGGGGACGTTTTGCTGCCAGAGTCACCAAGGCGATCGCTCCTGGAACGGTTTTTGTGCCGATGCACTGGGGAGCATTATGGACGGACAACGGAGAAGCTAACTTGCTGACTCATCCCGAAGCCTGTCCGATTTCCCTCCAACCAGAATTAAAAGCCTGTGCGGTAAATTTAACACCAGTAAAGATTAATGACTGGACAACTGAAGACAGATTTCAGAATCAACCTTTGGATAACAGGAGCAAAGTCGAACAGAAAAACACCGTAGAAGAAGTAGTCACTGGTAAATACACTTAACGCCAACTTAAGCAAGCAACTTGCTAAAAGATTCCTCTGATAATTCTAAGTTATTAATGGTTTCTTTCAATGTGGTTTTAAAGCGATCGAGATCCGAACCATAACCCGACAGCATCGCTGCTTGCTCGACTCCAGCAGAAGCATTGGCCCTGGCACAATTAACTAGCTCCTCCCCTTTGAGGACATCCTCTCCAGAGAGAATCTTCCGTCTGGAATCACCCCAAAAAGCACTAAGGGTACAAATTTGCTTGTCTCCTTGGTTTTGGATCGACCAACGATACATCACTTTTTGCGGATCTACCCTCACCTCAATTAATTTTGCCCCCATATAATATTGCATTTGGCTTAGGGTTTGCTGTCTGACTTCCAGGGGATCGTTCTTATTTACAGTGCGCTCTAAATGAGCTTGAGTAGGTTTAGACATCTTATAAAAAGTTTTTTTATTTTTGCTTTATAGTTCTTGCTATTACAATTTTACTAGTATGTGGTGAACTACTCTTAGATCTAGCAAGCTCAAATTACAGTATTTTGCACGGCTAAGAACGTACATCGGGCAATTCAACAAGGCGATTAGAGATGCGCGTGCGACGCGGAAGCGCAACGCAAGTCCTTTGGACTCAGCTAGTCCTTTAGGGAACCCCGCGCCTCTCTCACCTTAAATTTGTTCAATTTGCAGATAAATGAATCTGCGTTCATCTGTGGACGCTATTCTAATATAAAGTTCGATGGCATCAGCATCGATCGAGATCTCCAATAAACTATGTCTTATTTTCAATTTGAATCAGATTTTGTTGACTCTTTGCAATGCATTCCAATGCAGGTCAGAATGAAACTAGACAACTGTGGCGTAAAACTCAAGCTAGTACATTGGAATAAATTCAGCCAGATACAACGCCAAACTTTGGTAGATTTACCCTGCCAAACCGACGCAGAAGTTAAAGCTTACAAAGAGTATTTACAAAATTTAGTTATCGAAACAGCTGGTCAACCCGCCAAAGAATTAACCATCGATCCCCATCCACCTTGGCTAAACGACGCAGCCATACCCGATGATGTCCAAACTAAAGCCCAAGAATGCCAAGTCGATATTTCTCTTCAGCAATGGTCAAATCTGACTCCTGCTCAACGTTTTGCCTTGATTAAACTCAGTCGCCCGAGTCACGAAAACAAAAACTTTATTCCAGCACTACAAGAGTTTGGAATTATATGAACTAACAACTGTACGGGCGGTTCGCGACGCGAAGCTAGTCCTTTAGGGCGAACCGCCCCTACTAACAACTAAATATCTCGATCGCGTTTTTTTTCTTAAAATAACTTAAAAAATAGACACAAAACTCTAGTCCGATCTTCCCTGGGGATAAAGGTTTTAACAATAAAGATAGTGTTAGGATCTAGCCACGAGAAAAAGAAGCGAAAAAATAAGGACAATAAACTTAATGCAAGAATTTGACAAGTCAATATCTTTTGATGGTCGTGATATCAGACTTAAAGTAGGCTTGCTCGCACCACAAGCAGGCGGTTCGGTATTAGTACAGTCAGGAGATACGGCTGTTTTAGTAACGGCTACTAGAGCTAAAGGGAGAGAGGGGGTTGATTTTTTACCTTTAACTGTAGACTACGAAGAAAAGCAATACGCAGCAGGGCGCATTCCAGGCGGTTATTTCAGAAGAGAGGGAAGACCAGGAGAAAAGGCAATCTTAATCAGTAGATTAATCGATCGCCCGATTCGTCCTTTGTTTCCTAATTGGTTACGGGACGATATTCAAATTGTGGCGACAACCCTATCTATGGATGAAGATGTCCCCCCAGATGTCTTAGCGGTGACTGGTGCTTCGGTGGCGGTTTTACTGGCAGAAATTCCTTTTTATGGCCCGATGGCTGCGGTCAGAGTCGGCTTGGTAGGAGATGATTTTATTCTCAATCCTACCTATAAAGAGATTAAAAAAGGCGATCTCGATATTGTGGTGGCAGGTAGCCCTGACGGAGTGGTGATGGTGGAAGCAGGTGCAAATCAGCTACCAGAGCAAGATATGATTGAGGCGATCGATTTTGCCTATGAAGCGATTCAAGAATTGATTCAAGCTCAACGAGAATTAATCCAAGAATTAGGAATTGAAATTGTTAAACCAGAAGCACCAGAAGAAGATGAGACTGTTGCTAGTTTTATTGGCGATCGCGTAACAGAAGATATTAAAAAAATTCTCTCTCAATACGATCTAGATAAAAATGCTCGCGATGAAGCTCTCGATGAAATTAAAAAGACCAAGATCGAGGAGGTAATTGCCGAACTCCCCGAAGAAGATCCGATCGCGGTTGCTACTGTCGAAGATCCCAAAGCCATTGACAAAGCTTTCAAAAAGCTCACCAAAAAACTGATGCGGAGTCAAATTCTCGAAGAAGGGATCAGGGTTGATGGTCGCAAGTTAGACATAGTTAGACCAATCAGTTCTAGAGTCGGTATTTTACCCAATCGAGTACACGGTAGCGGTCTATTTAAAAGGGGTTTAACTCAAGTACTTTCGATCGCCACTTTGGGGACATCGGGGGATGCTCAAGATACTAGCGACGATCTCAACCCCCAAGATGAAAAACGCTATCTTCATCATTACAATTTTCCTCCTTATTCCGTAGGCGAAACTCGACCGATGCGATCGCCTGGACGCAGAGAAATCGGTCACGGTGCTTTAGCTGAAAGAGCCTTAATTCCTGTTCTACCCAGTGCAGAGAGCTTTCCTTACGTAGTGCGTGTAGTTTCAGAAGTACTATCTTCCAATGGTTCGACCTCTATGGGTTCGGTGTGTGGTTCGACCTTATCCCTAATGGATGCAGGAGTTCCCATAACCAAACCTGTAAGTGGTGCAGCCATGGGTTTAATTAAAGAAGGCGATGAAGTCCGAATCTTAACTGATATTCAAGGTATTGAAGATTTCTTAGGCGATATGGACTTTAAAGTTGCTGGGACAGATACAGGCATTACCGCCTTACAGATGGACATGAAAATTACTGGTCTTTCTGTAGATGTAATTGCCAAAGCGATCCAACAAGCTCTACCCGCTAGGATACACATCCTCAAAGAAATGCTCAAGGCAATTTCCGAACCCCGCGAACAGCTATCGCCTTATGCGCCCAGACTATTAACCATGAAGAT
Organism: Pleurocapsa sp. MO_226.B13; assembly: GCA_030064795.1. Next base: position 15,541 of record JASJEI010000208.1, read on the forward strand.
CGATCCGGAATTAATTGGCATGGTTATCGGGCCTTCTGGTAAAACCATTAAGGCTATTACCGAGCAAACAGGAGCAAAAATTGACATTGAAGACGACGGCAAAGTCATCATTGCTGCGGTAGAAGCAGCCAAAGCAGAGATGGCTCGTAAAATGGTCTACAATATCACCCGCAAACTCAATGAAGGGGATGTCTATCTGGGTAAGGTAACTAGAATTATCGATATCGGAGCATTTGTAGAAATCTTACCAGGCAAAGAAGGCATGATCCATATTTCCCAGTTAGCCGAAGGCAGAGTAGGGAAAGTCGATGATGAGGTAGCAGTAGGAGACGAAATTGTAGTCAAAATTCGAGGCTTCGATCAAAAAAATCGCCTCAATCTAACTAGACTGGGCATTCATCCTGATGAAGCAGCCGAAGCTAGAGCGTCAGCGATGTAAAAATGAAGAATGAAGGAACAAGGAGTACAAAATAATCCTCGTTCCTCTGATTCAAGCACTCCCTTGCCCCCATTCGGGGATAAACGTCCCCAGCCGATATTATGCCCTTGTGGTACGCGGGGTCTCGAATCTCCTCGTTCCTTCTAACTCAAAGGTATTGCTTTGACTTTCTTAGTTGCCAAGACTCTAATTTTAACTACTAATTCATTCTGCATCGATTCAGTGCTACCACCGAAAGCAGTTTGGGGTTTTGCCATTACGTCTACAGCACCAGCTTTCATTACCTCATAGATATTGTCGATGTCAGACTTTTGGACGGCGTTGCTGAGGACTAAAATTGGTGTAGGATATTTAGCCATTACCTGTTTAGTAAATTCCAAACCATTCATTTGAGGCATTTGCAGATCGGTACAAATCACATCGGGATTAAGCTGAGGGACTAAATCCAATCCCTCTCTCCCATTGCTAGCTTTGCCAATTACCTCGATATGAGGAGATTGATTGAGCATTTTTTCGTAAATGTTGATTGCAACATCGGAATCTTCCACTAATAAAACTCTAATTTTTGCCATGATTTTTAAGTACGGTTAATTCTGTTGAGTTGTTTGATTTGAACTTTAGAATTAATTCCCAGAATTTACCTGGAAAATCTGATTATTTATCTCTAATTTTTATAGTTCCCTGACTTGATTCAGAGATTGCCATGAGGCAAAAATCGATCGCAAAATGTGACAATGAAACTTGGCCTCCTTTCTTCCTCGTTCCTCATTCCTCGTTCCTTATCTCCTTCTGTCACACACCCTCAGAATCGCGCAGAGGGCTTGCTAAAACCGAAAGCCAATCGGTAGAGGCAATTAAACGAGTGTCTAGGCAAGTGGCTCAAGCCACAACTGAATTAACTGGAGGGGCTGTCGCCTGAATTTATTTCAGGCGTTTATAAGCCCCGTGACATGGCAGTCCAAAACACGATAGGGCTACAAAAAAGTTAGTCAAAGTTGGTCAGCCTTATTCAAATGGATAAGTTTTAGCCAGAGGTTATTGCCCGCCGACCGCCCCAATTGTGAGGGGTAAGCGTGTCAAAGTCCCCAAATTCGTAGGGGCGGTCGG
>JASJEI010000209.1 GCA_030064795.1 Pleurocapsa sp. MO_226.B13
GGTCATTTTGGAGTAATGCGATCGCGATCTGCGCATTAATCTACCGTACTAGAGAAATATAATTTCCACGAAAAATATAGGGATTGACATAGATGTGTCAGGCAGTCAGATTTATGACTGTTTTCTCGTTGCTATTGACTAGCATTAGCTTGGTTTATGACCACAGTGATTGTTTTGAGTATTTATCACCAAATTGGTATCAGAAAAATTTCTTGGTAAATTTGTTTAAATTAATCTGTAATATATGATACTCTTAAATAAATGCCGAGCCAATGGGGCTAGATAATTTTTTTGTAAGTTTAATTAAAATATTTGCAAAGCTTTTGTAAAGAGATCCACCAATAGTTTTAAAAATATGTATATCTGATATTTTTGTTGTTATAAATAAACGTAAACAAAGCACATTTTTGCTCTAACTCTGGAAATTGCTGTTTTAGACTTAAAGGAAAAACCTGCTTTAAACTTATAGAAACTATATTCTAGTAGCTTATAAAACCTTTTATATATACTCATGAAAATATCTGCTAATAATTTAGCTTGTATTGCTACTAAAGTTAAAAATATTCCTTTTAAACTTAAGCGAGAAATTTATCGAATACCTGCCCTTCAAGTAATGAAAGACCGGGCTTATCAAAAGGCGTTAGATAGTCATACGAGATTTTTGCCTCAGCTAGATGCACAAGGGAAATTAATTGTAGAAACTTTGCGAACAGAAGGCACTTGTATTATTCCTCTTGAGGAGTTGGCATTATCCTCTACAGACAGAATGATGAAAACTGCCTTTAATTTGGCAGATAAACTAAAATTACGTACTGTTGAACCAAGCCATCAGGATGGTGGTTGTGAAATTGGTTCCAGTCCAGAAGATTTGAGAGAATTTCCCGAAATGTTGCTTTGGGCGTTAGAACCAAAATTGCTAGATATAGTCGAGAACTATATTAATCTGCCAATTTTGTATCAGGGTTTTGCTATGCGCAAGAGTATTGCAGATGGTAAATATTCTGGAGTAAGAAGATGGCATATAGATTGGGAAGATCGCCGAATTATCAAAATAATTATTTACCTCAACGATGTAGTTGGTGGAGGGGGGCCTTATGAATACATTTCTCGTAAGCTGACTCCAAAAGCGATTGAAAAACTAAATTACTACAATCTAGGCTATGTATCTGATGCTGAAATGGCAACAGCAGTACCCAAAAGTGATTGGATTGCTTGTTTGGCAAAAACAGGTACTGTTGTGATTACTGATACGAGTAGTGTTTTCCATCGCGCTCAACCACCGACGAAAAATGAACGTTTTTCTATAACTTTTTGCTATACATCAGCTATGCCTCAAGTGCTTTGGAGGATTAGAAAGACTACTCAACAGCAGTGGGAGTTTATCGACAAAAATACTAATCAAAGACAGAAAAATTGCTTACATCAAAAGCGATTGACTCAATATACTTAAACAAAAGCTTTACGGAATTTTGTTGTTTATTGGGCGCGACGACTCCCCAACCACGAGAGTACGGGGTTTGCGTTACGCTATTTTTACTATGAAATATTTGAAATTGAAAAAGTTAACTTACCTCAACCATATTGGGGTTCTTATTCGATAAAATGATTCAGATAATCAGCGCGAATTAGAGGAGATATGGTAACTAGACGAGTTGCAGACATTCTAAAAAATGGTCAACCAGGCGAATCCGTAACTATTCAAGGTTGGGTACGCACTAAAAGAGAATTAAAAGGGTTTTCCTTTGTAGAAGTCAATGATGGTTCATCTTTGGCAGGTTTGCAAGCAGTTCTGGATGCCGATTTAGCAAATTACGCAGAGATCCTCAAACAACTGGGTACTGGTGCTGCTGTAGAAATTACGGGGAAACTGGTTGAATCTCCAGGAAAGGGACAAAAGATTGAAATGAAAGGGGAGTCTGTCACTGTCTATGGTAGTGCCGATTCTGAAACTTATCCTCTGCAAAAGAAACGCCATTCTTTTGAATTTTTACGCACCATAAGTCATTTGCGATCGCGTACTAATACTTTGGGGGCGGTATTTCGAGTCAGAAATGCCTGCGCTACAGCAATTCATCAGTTTTTTCAGGAAAAAGGTTTTTTGTGGATACACAGTCCGATTATTACTGCTAGCGACTGTGAAGGGGCGGGAGAATTATTTACCGTTACCAGTTTAGATTTAAATAAATTGCCTAAAAACGAGGGAGGAGAAGTAGATTACGGTCAAGACTTTTTTGGCAAACAAGCCTATTTAACTGTAAGCGGACAGTTACAGGCGGAAGTGATGGCAATGGCGTTTCAAAACGTCTATACTTTTGGCCCTACTTTTCGGGCGGAAAACTCTAACACCTCTCGTCACCTGGCAGAATTTTGGATGGTCGAACCAGAGATGGCTTTCTGCGATTTGGAGGGAGATCGAAACCTGGCGGAAGAATTTTTAAAGTACATTTTTCAGTATGTCTTGGACAATTGTACCGATGACATCGAATTTTTTAATAAGTGGGTTGATAAGACAGTCTTGGCTAATGCCAATAACATTATTAACAATGAATTTGAGAGAGTTACTTACACCGAAGCGATTACTCTTCTAGAAAAAGCCCAGAAAAAATTTGAGTTTCCCGTCGAGTGGGGAATCGATTTGCAGTCGGAACACGAACGCTATTTAGCCGAAGATTTATTTAAAAAGCCCGTCATTGTTACTAACTATCCTAAAGAGATCAAAGCTTTTTATATGCGGTTGGATGAAGGAGAAAAAACCGTTTCGGCAATGGACGTTCTCGCTCCTGGTATTGGCGAAATTATCGGTGGTTCGCAACGGGAAGAAAGATTAGATGTCTTAGAAAGAAGGATTAAAGAAATGAATATTGAGGCGGATGACATCTGGTGGTATCTAGATTTGCGTCGTTATGGTACTGTACCCCATGCAGGCTTTGGTTTGGGTTTTGAAAGATTGGTACAGTTTATGACTGGGATGACTAATATTCGCGATGTCATTCCTTTCCCCAGAACTCCTTTGAATGCAGATTTCTAAACTGCAAAGCAATTAGCTATTAGCCAGCAGCGATCGCTCGGCTTCGATAACAAGGATTTAGTAGCGCGTCCAGTTTAATTTGTTGGCTAGTATAGCAGAAGACCGCAAAGGTAGAGACAACTAATATTTGTCTCTCGTTTATCCTCAAAGCGACGAGGACAAGTCCCCATCGTATACGGGGGCAAAGGCAATAAACTGTAGATAACGAAAATAAGCACTGTCATAGATCGGAAATTCGTTAACATATAAAACAATTATGTGAAGTTGTATTAAAGATAATCTATGACGACTAAACAAGATACTTGGTGGGAAAAGTTTTTACAGCCTGTATTTGGGCTAATGATTGATGGCGAGGAATTAAAAGAGTTATCCGAGCGCGTAGACTGGGAACGAGAATGCGATCGCCTAAAATCTCCCGAACTTATTTATCCTGAATATTACCTTTCGCAAAATTTCCATGGTATTGAGGGTGGTTATCTGACTTCTGGTGCAGCAGTCTCCTACGATCCCATAACTCAATATGCCTTATTTCCCAATGAAACTTGGAACAGAGAAGCGGTAATTCAAGCTGTTCAGGGAAGTCCCCGCAAAATTATCGATTTAGGCTGTGGTACTGGTTCGACTACTTTACTGTTTAAGCAAGCTTTTCCTAATGCGGAAATTGTGGGATTGGATTTATCACCTCAAATGTTAGTCATCGCCGAATATAAAGCCAGTCAAGCAGGATTAGATATTCAATGGCTACACGGGTTAGCTGAAGCAACTGATTTCACCGATGGAGAGTTCGATCTAGTTACCGCTTCATTGTTGTTCCATGAGACTCCGACTCACATCGCTCAAGCCATACTAAAAGAGGCATTTCGCTTACTTTCACCAGCAGGACAGATTATCATTCTAGATGGCAATCAAAAAACTTTACGTCATACAACCTGGCTCACAGAGATCTTTGAAGAACCTTATATTGAAGATTATGCTGCGGGAAGTGTTGATGCTTGGTTGGGTGCAGCAGGTTTTAGTCAAGTATCAACCGAGGATTTTTGGTGGACAAATCAACTAAGTACGGGAGTAAAATCAGTTAACAATCAATCTTCTATCTTTGAATAATATATGAGTTTAAAAGCAGTTTTCCTCGACTTTAGTGGTGTAATTATTGATGACGAAGCGATCGAGCGGACAATAATTGCCGAGCTTATGCTTGGTGAAAATTTACGGGCAGATGATGCTGAATATGCTCAATATTGCCGAGGTAGAAGCGATCGCGCTTGTTTAAAAGATATTTTGGCTAATCGCGGTCGTATTCTTTCTGATGCTTATCTTGACAACTTATTGGCAACCAAAGCCAAAGCCTATCAAGAACAGATAGAACAGTTAGAAGAGTTGCCCATATCTCCTCATTTGTCAGAGTTTCTGACTCAATTAAAAGCACAAAATATCGCCGTAGGTTTGGTCACTGGTACATCAAGATCGGCAGTCGAATATATTTTAGAAAGAATAGAACTAGCTGAATATTTCGATACTATTGTCGCGGGTGACGATCTAGAATCTAGTAAGCCCGAACCCGAACCCTATTTATTAGCAGTTAAAAATCTTAATTTGCAACCCTCAGAGTGTTTGGCAATTGAAGATAATCCCGTAGGAATTCAGGCAGCAAAACGAGCCAAGATCCAAGTTGTAGGTATTGCTAATCTCTATCCCCTCCATATGTTGCAGCGCAAAGCCAATTGGACGGTAGATGATTTTCTAGAAATTGAATTAGACAGAGTAGATCGAGTATTATCTCAATCTCCAATTTCTAAACCATAAATCTCGATCTAATTTTCCAGCAAACAATCAATAAATATTTAATCAAATGACTAATACACTCATACCACCCAAGGAATCAATTACTCAAACAATAGAGCAACAAAGAGAATTTTTTGGTCGGGGCAAAACCAAAGATTTCGATTTTCGTCGCCAACAATTAGAAAATCTCAAAGCAGCAATCAAAAAGCATGAAAGGGGAATTATCGCTGCCCTGCATCAAGATTTAGGCAAACCAGAATTAGAAGGTTATGTTGAAATTGCCGTCCTGCAAGAAATTAATTTTGCCTTAAAACATCTAAAGTCTTGGATGAAGCGCGAAAAAGTAAAAGCTCCTTTAACTCAATTTCCCGCCTCGGCTTATATCTATTCCGAACCTCTGGGTAATGTGTTAATTATAGGGCCTTGGAATTACCCTTTCTCTTTGATGATTAGTCCTCTAATTGGTGCGATCGCAGCAGGAAACTGTGCTATTTTAAAACCTTCAGAAATAGCCCCCGAAACTTCTAAGATACTAACTCAATTAATTAACGATACTTTCGATCCAGCATATATTCACTCGATTGAAGGTGGTGTAGAAACAAGTCAGGCACTATTAGCCCAAAATTTTGACCACATATTTTTTACTGGAGGAACTAAAGTTGGCAAAATTGTGATGGAGGCTGCTGCGAAAAACCTAACTCCAGTTACCTTAGAATTGGGTGGAAAAAGCCCCTGTATTATCGATCGCAATATCGATCTTAAAGAGACGGCAAAAAGAATTACCTGGGGTAAGTTTCTCAATGCAGGACAAACCTGTATTGCTCCCGATTATTTATTAGTCGATAAGCAAATTAAGACGCAATTAATCGAAGCAATTAAACAATGCCTTCGAGATTTTTACGGCGATAACCCAAAAGAAAGTCCAGACTTGGCTCGCATCATTAATGCCAAACAATTTAATAGACTACAAGGATTATTATCTGATGGCGAAATAGTTTTGGGTGGAGAAACCGATGCCGAAGATCTTTATATTGCTCCTACCTTAATTACAAATGTTACTCAAGACTGCTCTTTGATGCAGGAAGAAATCTTTGGCCCGATACTCCCCATCTTAGAATACGATAATCTGCAAGAAGCGATCGCCACGATTAATTCTCGTCCTAAGCCTTTGGCACTCTATATTTTTTCTAAAAACAAGGATATTCAACAACAAGTACTGCTAAATACTTCTTCTGGTGGAGTTTGTATTAATGACACGATCGTGCAGGTTGGGGTAAACGAACTGCCTTTTGGTGGCGTAGGAGATAGCGGTATCGGTAACTATCATGGTAAGGCGAGTTTTGATACTTTTTCTCATCAAAAAAGCGTTTTGAAAAAGTCTTTCTGGTTCGATTTCAACTGGCGATATGCCCCCTACGCAGACAAGTTGAATTTGTTCAAAAAAATAACTCAATAACCTCAATCGTTTTTTAACTAACTAAAACCTATTGAATCAAAAGCTTGAATTAGCTGGGGGGCGATACCTGCCCTCCAGTTCCCTTCACAACGGCGATCGCAATTAATAATTAAGCGCAAAGAATAACTATGAGGATAGCCTTCCACTTCCATCCAGAGTAAATCTGTTTCTGCTTCGCAGCTAATCTTTTCTTCGTCCATCAATTCTGCTGACATCTGGCTCATAGTATCCACCAGTTGACTCAGCAAACGGTAGAAATCTTCAAGTTCGGCTTTGGTCAACTCAAACGCCCAATCATCTGTTCCTACCAAACCTTGATACTTTGAAGCGTGGGGATGCCAGCCAATACGCCAACCATCCCCACTTTTAATAAAACGTTCCAATGTTTAATTGTTATCTTGAAATTGAATAACCACCTAGTCGCCAATGATTTCTGGTTGAGTCAGTTCATCGGACATTTCGATAATGGCTCGAATTACAGGTTTCATTGTCGGATCGTCAAAGTTTTCTAGTTCTTCGTAACGACGACGTTTAGCTCGATTTGCTACTTGAACGGTAATACGATAACGATTAGAAGCAGCAGCCACTAACTCTTCGGAGCGATACATAATCTGGGAGGATTCGAAAGAACTTTTTCTTTGCATCAACAGCTATACCTTTTAATTGAATATTGATAAATGCAGTAACAACCGCAATACTATATTTTAACAAAACTTGATGGTTCTTGATTTTTTTATTATTTACTCAGACTTGTTTTGCCTATTGACTCTTTTAATCAGCCAGTAACTAGCAGCCAAACAGACGATCGCAATTCCTAAAGCCATCAGATCGGAATCGGTATATTTTTGGAGATCGAAAATGATTATTTTGCGGGCTACAGCAATTAAAGAAGTAACAATGACTAGTTCTAATTGGACGATATGCTTTTTGAGATAGGCCGTGATATTTTCTAATAATTCTAAAGCAATTAGTATATTTAAAAACGAGCCAAAAAGCTCAATCAAGCTCTTGTTATAAAAACCTTTGGGATCGCTAGCTACATCCTGGATCAAAAAGTAAACCAAGTCAGCTAAAGCGATCAAGATAACGATTGACAAGGTTAAAGATAGAGTTTTGGCAACAAAGTTCTCAATCCAATGAATCAATTTGAGGTAGCTATTGTCGTCAGTAGCTGCTTTAAATGTTGACAATAATCCCCTCTTTTGTTTAGTCATTTTGTTGAATCGGAATACATAAAATAATTGTAATCCTAAATCTACAATAAATAATAAAAGCGATCGTCTTAAAGTCAAGCGATCGCGAAAAACTATTAATTTTATTGATTATGCCAGTTTTTATTTAGTTGCTGCTGCTTCTGTTTCTACAGAGTTAAAACTCTTTTCTAGCAACATAATTCTTTTCGCTCTGTCAGACAAAGCAGATTTGTCTAACCAGTTGGTAATCAAGGCATCGCTAGAAAATAAGCCCGCACCATTAACTAAAAAGAATAAGAAACAAGCTGCATAGATTGCCGATAATTCTAGATAGGGAATGCTCAAACCAGCTACTTTAATATGGTGATACATTGCTACACACATAGTAGCAAACAAGCCGAGAGCAGCGGGTCTAGCAAATAAACCCAGAATTAGTAGTGGTGCGCCAATAAGTTCGGTGAAAGCTGCTACATAACTGAAGAAGATGGGAAATGGTAAACCGATATAAGCTACATAAGCCTCGGCGAAGCTTTCGATGTTGCCCAGTTTATCTAAACCGTTGTGGATCATCATTATACCGACTACGGCTCTAAGTATTGCCCAAGAGGTTTGCTGCCAAAAGTTTGGCAATACATTGGGACGAAAGACTTTGGTAATTAGAGAATTTGCTGCCATGATATTTCAGAATAATAAGACAATAAAAAGTTACGAAATCTAAATAATATGAGAAAAAAGATTGCTGCCAGCCTCAAGTCAACAGACTGCTATAAGTAAGACAGTAGCAAGGCAAATTGACTGAATAATTTTGTCAAAGGCTGAAGATTTAGAAATCATCTAATTAAAATTTAGCGTACTTTTCATAAGAAATGTTAATTTATCTAAAAAAAATTATAGATTTATATCGAAAGCATGATTTTTTAAAATCGAACCATTGTCTATTCTTGTTTCTCATAACCTAGCCTTAATCCCCCACAAAGCCTTAAACTGAGATTTGCAGATAATTTAAGATATCTTTTAGATTGTGCGAAAAATAGTTATAGCTGGCAACTGGAAAATGCACAAAAATCAGGCAGAATCCCTGGCATTTGTGCAAAAATTTAAATCAGAAATCGAAAATACTGTAGAAAGTAGAGAAATTGTTTTGTGCGCGCCGTTTACTTCCTTGACTGCAATGTCTAAGCATTTACATGGCAGCAAAATCATGTTAGGAGCGCAAAACGTTCATTGGGAAACTGAAGGAGCTTACACGGGAGAAATTTCAGGAGGAATGCTCAAAGAAATTGGCGTAAGCTATGTAATTGTCGGTCATAGTGAGAGACGACAGTATTTTGGCGAAACCGACGAAACGGTAAACTTACGTCTAAAAGCTGCTCAAAAATGGGGACTCAAGCCGATTTTGTGTGTAGGTGAAACCAAAGAGCAAAGAGATGCTGGAGAAACAGAAAATATTATTATCAATCAATTAAAAGAAGATTTGCTCGGAATCGATCAAACAAATTTAATTATTGCTTACGAACCGATCTGGGCAATTGGTACGGGGGATACTTGTGAATCAACTGAAGCAAACCGCGTTATTGGTATTATTCGACAACAACTAAATAATAAAGATGTTTCGATTCAATACGGAGGCTCTGTCAAACCAGGTAACGTAGATGAAATTATGAGCCAACCAGAAATTGATGGGGCTTTGGTAGGTGGCGCGAGTTTAGAACCATCAAACTTTGCTCGTATTGTTAATTATCAGTAAGAAATAATAGCGATCGATTTGGGGTTAAAGCTACTAGTCAATAGCTATTAACTCCTATTAGCTAATCTACACTCAACTTATCTTCTGGTTCTAACTCGGAAAACTGGTAGCGATTGGATTTTCCAGGCAATTCCTTGACATATGCCAATTGTACCGAGCCGAAGCGATCGCCTCGTTCAAAATAGAAATCTCCCGTCGCACCACTAACTACAAATCCAGGTTGAGTCAGGGTAGACTGTAATTCGGAACGAGTATGAGACTGTTGCAATCCTTGAGCGATCGCTTTAACCGCATCATAAGCCATAGCGGTGCGCCAGTTTACTTTCCCCCCCCAATATTGTTTTGCCGTTTGAGAAAAATCATTATTTATAACAGATAACCAGGGAGAAGGAAGAACCATACCTACGACTGCTTCTTGTCCTAATTCAATGGTTTTGCTGGTGTAGAGAGTAGGACTTCCTAACAATGTAAGCCGTTGTTGATTGGCTTGGGCAACGGCGATCGCCCGATCTAATTTATTAATCGATGCGGATAAAAGAATTGAGTCGGCATTTTGAGCTATTGCTTGAGTGACTGCTAAATCTGGTCGAAAATCATTGTTAGCAAAATCACAGTCAATGGTTTCGATGTTACCATTATTGTCGCGAGTATGCTTGATAAATTCTTTAGCAAAGGTACTACTAGCAGAATCGGCAGAATCAGAACAGATAGCGATTTTGTTTAGAGAGTTAACCGAGGCATAGTTAGCCAGCTTATCGGCTAAAGCAGAGGCACTATGAACTGTACGCAGAATGTAACTGCCCCTACCAGATAGTTTAGTAGAAATGCTAGTAGGAGAGATCATCACTAGTTTCTGTTGTTGATAAATTTGGGCAGCAGCTAAAGAAGAATTGCTATTATTGTGTCCGACTACGGCGATAATATTTTTGTCTGCTGCCAGTTGTTTGGCTACCTGTCTGGCAATATTAGGATCGTTATCGTCATTGACTACCTGAACTAGTAGTAACTTATTTTGAATACCCCCTTGCTGGTTTATTTCCGTCTGTGCTTGAGCTACTCCCCGTAAAATTTCCCAGGCAATATTTCGCTTGCTGCCTAGGGGAATGCTCACTGCTATTTTAAAATGGGGTTGAGCGATCGCCTGGGCATTGTTGTAATAAATCAGAGCTTCAGGATTGTTTTTGTCTTGAGCTAAGGCTTGTTTGAATTTGGTTTGAGCGAGGGGAAATTCACATCGAGCAAATGCAGCTATTCCTTCGTAGAAAGACATGATGCTGGCGGGTTTGAGATGACTATATTCTCTGGTTAATAGTTGCTCTCCTAAACTCATTCGTGGAGATTGGAGACTGGTTAGATCGACACAGAACTTTTGTTGCTCTAGACTAGATCGAGCGTTATTACTAATAGCAAGTGTAGAGCTTTTTAGCCTATCCCAGCCTCTTATTGTCAGTAAGACTGGGAGGATACACAACAATAACCATAACCATTTTTTAGCTGAACTTTTACCTTTAATTAACCGTTTATTTTGGGAGATTGACAACCTCTGGTTGGAATTTTGTTGATAGTTAGCTTTTGTTAAAGCCGAGCTAGAAAGTGTGTTTTGATTATGATTATTAAAAAATAGCTGAGAGTTATTTTCTCGATCAGCTCCTATTTGATTTTTGCTGTCAAAAAATAGATGTCGATCTAAAATCAAAAAGCTACTAACAATAGATTGACATTGTTGAGTTGTCAGTCCTAACTTTTTTTGCAGCTCGATTAAATAAATCCGCTCATTTTGACTGATAATCCCGTCGCCTGCTTCTAAAATTTGCTTGAAATCCTTTTGATATAAAGCTTTCCTGATCGCTAAAGTCAGCTCGTCTTGTTTAAACTCTCGCAACAATCTGTTTCTAATAATTTTCTCTACAGCGATCGCTTCTTCTCCTTCTTCAATTTTCTCTTCTGAATTCAAAATGTGTTGTAAAAGCTTTTTGGTTAATAGAGGTTGTCCCTGCGTCCACTTAATCGCTATTTTAGAAACTAACTGAGGATTATCAGCCCTATTTAAAAGGTGCATCCTCTGTATAAATGTATCTAACGATAGTTGTAATCTCTCAGGATATAAATTTTGTCTCATGAAATTTAAATGATTTTTAAATAATTTTGGAAAACTGATACCCGTACTAAAAAAATTACCGAGTTTGAAAAACTTTTTTTGAGTTGTGGGTTACATATTTAAATAACTAAAAAATAGTTTAGATCTCATAACTTGATGCTTGCAAGCGAAACATCTTGGCATACAGACCATTTTGGGTCATTAATTGCGAGTGTGAGCCAACTTCAACGATCTGGCTATTTTCTAAGACTACAATGCGATCTGCTAACTGAACCGTTGAGAAACGATGGCTGACAAAAAAGGTCATTTTTCCAGCGGTTAATGCCCGAAACTTTTCAAATAATTCATATTCGGCGATCGCATCTAAAGCTGCGGTAGGTTCGTCTAAAATCAGAATTGGGGCATCGGTCATAAAGGCTCTTGCCATACCAATTTTTTGCCATTGTCCCCCCGAAAGATCTACCCCGCCTTTAAACATTTTGCCCAAACGAGTCTGATAGCCTAGTTCAAGAGTTTCTATTACCCGATCTGCGCCTGAGTCCTTTGCTGCTCGTTCGATCCTTAGCTGATTTTCTCTTTGTTTTAGATTACCAAAACTGATATTATCTTTGGCACTAAGCTGATAACGGGCAAAATCTTGGTTGAGGACTCCAATATTGCTATGTAAGTCTGAGAGTTTAATTTCCTGGATCGGAATACCATCAATAGTAATTAAACCCGAATCGACATCGTATAGCCTGGTAATTAGCTTGAGCAGGGTAGTTTTACCCGCGCCATTCAAGCCAACCAAAGCAACACTTTCTCCTGGGTTAATATCGAGATTGATATTACGTAGGGTAGGTTTGGTTGCTCCTGGATAGGTAAAAGTAACATTTTTAATAGATAGTCCCTGTTTAATCGGTTGAGGAAAAGCTCGCGGACGAGAAATGTTAACTACTTGGGGTTTAAGAGCGATAAATTCAAAATATTGCGAAACGTATAGATTTGTTTCGTAGATTTTGGCAATATTTTCTAGGATGGCAGGCAATAACTGCTGGGCCTGGCCAAATGCTCCTGTATACATAGTGAAGTCGCCTACAGAAATTCTTCCCGCGATCGCTTGAATTAGCGTCCAGCCATATGCCACATAAAAACCACAGTTAACTAAAATCCCCGCCAAACCGCGCATCCGCGTATATTCCGAAGCGATCGCAGCCGACTTGCGATTAAAATCAGTACGAATCTCTCGCCAATTACCCAAAAGATGCTTACCCAGATTAAATAAACGCACCTCTTTGGCAAAATCAGGATTAGTCAAGACGCGCTGAATATAGTCCGATAAGCGACCACTTTCAGTTTCCATCCGTGTCATCCAAAATCTTCTACCAGAGTAAACAATACTCGTCCAAAAGGCTGGCAAAGCGGTAAACACCAGTAAAGGTACAATGACCGCGTTAAACTGCAACAACAGTCCCAACAAGCTGACTAAAGTAATTCCCTGACCAAATAAACTAGTAAGGGTTTGAATTACCCTAACAGGATAATTACTACCACTGTTTTGAGCGCGAGAGAGGGTATCGTAAAATTCTGATGATTCAAAATGAGCTAGATCGAGTTGCGTAGACTTTTCCAATAAAACATACTTAGTATGGAGCATCAGGCGATCGTTAAATATCTGCCCGACATAAAGATTGGACTGATTGAGAATTGCCCGCAGCAAACTAATTCCAAAGCGGAATGCCACTAGAATAATCAAAGGTCGCTCCTCAAAATTGGCATTACCCCAATTAGCAATTACCAGATCGATAATCGCCTTATTAACCAAGAGCATCATTGCAGGTATCAAAGACTGAAATCCCGTTACTGCTAAAGTTAGAAATAGATACAATGGCGTTGCTTGCCAGACTAAACGTAATAGTAAGGGCGTATTAATCAGGATGTCTCGGATTCTTCTTGAGGTCATATTTTAGAGATATAGCAGGAAACGGGAGGAATGAGAAATAAAAAATAAAGAATCAAAACTAACAACCGACAATTGTAGGGACATAGCATGATTGTAGAGACTTAGCATGCGATGCGGTTGCGAAGCCCGCGCATGACTTTTAAGGTCGCAGTCCGAAGGACGAGAGCGAGTCCTTTAGGGCTCCGTCTCTACGAACCCAGAACCAGAAGACAAAAACAATTATGATTCGTAGCAACAATTTAAATATTTCATAGTTAAGTTGCCTATTAAAACAGACAAAATTAACTATTAAATCTAAGCGATCTAGCTGATTAACAAAAAGCTGTAAGTCAGGTATCTTGGATTTAAGTCTGGGTGGTTTTATGTTGCCATCGATCGATTTACCCATTGTATCCATCAAAGCCTATGCCCAAGAAAGTTCGACTGTTAATACCTCTCCCAAAAGCGATCGAATTAGAGAGATTGCCCAATCGATCGCGGAGATTCAACAAAAAACGCCAGAGGTAGTTTGCAGCCATGGAAATAGGAACTACTCAGTTGGTAGATCGTCCCCGTCTAGTTGAAGCTACTAATAAAATCACCAGAAATCGATCGATTAATCAAGTCAATTTCTGAGTCTACCATCTCTCAGGCAAAGACTTCCCAGACCGTTACTCAAGTGATGATGCTCAACAATAAAGCTTCTCAAGAATGTTTTCAGTCTTCTGGTCGATTAGCTCAGTTTAAAGTTTCTCAAGTCGAGAATATTGATAATACCGAACAGATCGTGCAAGTATTGAAAAATAACCTAGCCAATGAAGCAATATCTAGTTAAAGTCGAGCAGGACAATTGAGTGGGCGTAGTTTCGAGGATATCTCGAAACGCTGACCGTTCAGCGATTTCACCAGTAATTAGCAATCAGTAATTAGTAACCCACATTGCAATGGATACAGAGCAACAGGCAAGACTGAACTTTTTAGAAGAAGCAGAGGAATACTTCGATCGCCTAGAGTCATTTTTAATCGATTTGGACGATCGAGGAGTCCAAACCAACTTATTAGATTCTGCAATGCGGGCCGCTCATTCCCTCAAAGGTGGTGCTGCTATAGTGCAGTTTACATCATTGAGTAAAATTGCTCATCGGATCGAAGATTTTTTAAAAATTCTCCTAGTTCGTCAAGATGAAAGTTTAATCAACCAAGAGACGATAACTCTCTTACTTCAAGGTGTCGATCGTTTGCGAGAGGTCAGAAATTTATATCGACAGC
Organism: Pleurocapsa sp. MO_226.B13; assembly: GCA_030064795.1. Next base: position 14,495 of record JASJEI010000209.1, read on the forward strand.
AAGCAGATGTCGATGAAGCTTGGTTAGCAAATCATACCGAGCCTATTTTTGAAGCTTTGCGTGCTAGGTTGGGAGATTTAACTGAAGAGGACGAGAAGCTGTTGTTGGCAGAAGAAGAACGGGTTGATGTTTCTAGCCTGATTTTTCAGAGTGGAGTGGAAGATTACTTGGCCAGTTTTCCAGCCCAGATAGATAGTTTAGAACCCGCTCAACTCAAAGCAGAATTGGCGATCCAAGCCGAACAATTAGCAGAATTTGGTCAGATGAGCCAGATCGAGCCTTTTGTACGGTTATGTCAGTCTGTTCGGCAACAATTGGCAGTAGTATCTTTAGACGAGGTTAAAGATTTAGCCCACCAAGCCTTAAAACTTTGGGAGCGATCGCAAGCTTTAGTTTTGGTCGGTAGACTAGATAAGCTACCCACGCAATTAGGAGATGTTACAACTCCAATATCCAACCCAGTCCACGAACCGCCAGATATTACCGATGTAATTGATGTCGCAGAATTAAACGAAATTCAAAATTTTACAGCACGGGAATTAGCCCCCCAGTCTCTCAATATTTCCGATTCCGAATTTGATTGGGAGGAATTTGTACCTGATGCAGCGGAGTTATCAGCAATAGATTCCGCTTTTACCGAGATTGATGACTCCCTCTCAACATCTCAAACCGAATTGGAACATCCAGCTAACCCTTCAGAAACAGTAGAATTCGACCTAGACGAACTGACCCCCGATGCAGCCGAACTATCGGAATTAAATACAGCTTTTGATTCGTTAGATAATCCCCATTGACATCCTATTAGGGGTCGAGGTGGATGAACTGTACGGGCGAACGCCCTAAAGGATTAGCTTCGCGTCGCCGTTCGCCCGTATTTATCTTTCTTGACTGGGTATAGATTTTGTACCGCTATATATTGTAATACCGAGGCTTTGGAAATAAGCCGTACCGATAAGGGCCAAAAAGGAAAAGTAAGCAATAACCTGTCCGAGATATAAAGTTTGACGGTAGCCGAAAAGTGCTTTAAGCACAATACCAGGAAATTCTTTGTCAGGGAGTAAACTCGAACCATCCCATACCTGACTACCAAGAATACAAGAACCATTATTAAACAGACACAGTTGACTTATGGTCAGTTGATTTAACCCAGTCAAGGCTGCATCAAAATGCTTTAATGCACCGACTACCAAACCACCAACAATCAATAATAAAAATATTCCCATTACCTGAAAGAAAAGGCGAATATTAATCCGAACTCCTAAAGCAAATAAAGCTACTCCCATCATGCTAGCGAGAGCTAAACCTGCAACTGCACCAACAGCGGGGAGAGTCCATTCTTGTTGAAATTTTGCCAAAATAAACAGAACAGTTTCAAAACCTTCTCGTACAACAGCAATAAAAATCAAGACAAAAACCGCTTTTCCTGCATTATTATTATTCAATGCCGAACCGATCGCTCCTTCTAATTCTCCCTTGAGAGACTTTGCCTGTTTAGTCATCCAAAGCAACATCCAACTGAGCATGGCGATCGCCACTAAGCCAAAAATACCTTCTAGCATTTGTTTGACTACGGGTGCGTAGATTCCCCCCGCTACTTCGACTCCAGTTATTGCTCCTGCTAGCAAAAAGCCAACGGCGATACTGGCAATAATTCCGCCCAAAATTCCCAAATATACCCATCGATATAGCTGAGTTTGCTCTGCTTTTTTCAGACAAGCCATCACTATACCGACTACCAAAGCAGCCTCGAATCCTTCTCTTAGAGTGACAACAAAAGTAGGTAGTGCAGCAGTAAAATCCATAGATTATCTTGAATGTTTTAAATACAAATCTACTAAGAGACTATGATTAGCATTCCTTAGTGTAAAACTCTTAGTATTCCGCTATTTATCTCCCTCATACCCTACCACAATTAAGAGATCTCGATGGCAGGCGACCGCCCGAGCGATCGGTTCGATATGCCGTAAGAATTATCTCTCCTGACTCAGTTACGATAACGCCTCTGGCTGGTTGAATTTTGCCTTGAGCAGTTTCAATGGGTTCGGGGATAGTAGATGTAGAGTTTGTATTTTCGTCATTGATAGAGATATTTTGAGAATCTAGGGGTAATCCTGGTTCGGCAGGAATACCGCCTTTACCTTCAATAGTTAAACTGTTAGTGACTCCCGATAATCTATCGGTTTGACAAGTTTGGGCAACAGTTTGTTCTGGTTCGACTACATTATTAGGTAATTTCGTTGCACCTTCAATAACACTAGCATCGAAAATAGTAATGTTAACACTGCCGTCTAGACCAAATTCTGAACTGGCATCAATATCATTACTAGCATTATTGGGAGTAGCTTCTCTTTCTTCCAAACCAAAAATCTGTTGAGTTTCAATATTAATATCTGACGTTACGCAAAAGCTATCATATTGAGATGGATATAAAGCTTTTGGAACTATATAGCGACTACATCATAAGTTCATTTGGGCAGATAACAGCCACGGGATTATCCAGGGCATTGTCAGGAAGTATCAGTCA
>JASJEI010000210.1 GCA_030064795.1 Pleurocapsa sp. MO_226.B13
TAGAAATTATCAAGATAGTTTAACAATGACATAGGCTGGGGAAACCCCAGATGTTTATACGCCCCGTCCTGCCTTTCAACTCCTGCCTCCGATTGACACTTTAATAAACTTAGGGATTTCTACGGTCGGTTCTCGCAGCATTTCTTCTACCACATATAAACCATCTTTAAAGATTGCCCTCACTTCCACGAAATAGCGAGGCATTTGTTCTGATTTTTCTACGCTCGGATTGTACTTGAATGGTTCAATTGGAGCATTCCAAACTACAGGGATATGATGTGGTCTGGCAAAAGAGAATTTTCGCGATTTATTTAATCTCTTAAAAAATCCCAATTGATTTAGATTGCGGTAGATGGAAATTACGGGAGAGTCATAGTGGGTAATATACTGCCAGATTCCGCTCAGCACAAACCCTTGGGGATAGTTATTGAGTTTTTCGCCGTCTTGACTGAAGTTGACGAGGGAGAAAGAAAGTCTGGGGTTTTGGTCACTGCCCGAAAATGTAGCTTGAGGGTAAAGCTTGAGAAACATTTCTTTTGAACCGTTTTCTTCTAGCTCTGAAGAGAGCGACATAAGGAGCGACGCAAAAAAGTGGCATTGACCGAACCCAGTTGATCCAAGGTGGGAAAATGAATAGAGAACTTGCTGCTCGGAAGAGCTTTCTGATAGCTTGGCATCCAGGTGTTTTGTGAGTCCGATGAGCGATCTCTCTGGAGTAAAAGAGGTTAAAACTGGAGAGGGATAGAGTTATTTAACACCCAGAGCAGCTTATTAATTGAAAGAGGCAAAAAATGGGCAAAAATAACTGCTTACTCAGTTTAAGCTAGATTAAGAGCTTTAGTTGAGTCAACAAATGTGCCCGATGAATTTAAAAATAACTACCGATAGTCTAGCTCAAGTGTTAAGAGAGTTTCAAATGACGATTGGCTCTGCCAGTGCGCGGAGCGCAATCGCCCCACTGTTAGAATTAGAAAAAGTAGAGCAATGGGATGGTAAAACCCTGCGGAAAAGAGAAGAAAAAATCCGAGAATCCGCGTTAATTTTAGGGGGAAAATGTATAGCTATTTTACTCAAAAAACTCTCGAATTGCCACGAAGCACAGTTAAGAGCTATTAATCAAACCCAAGGTTGGTGGCGAAAAAAAACGGGGAAAAATGGGTCAAAAACCTGGACAATTTTAACAATTGGTAATGTAATAGTTAAGTTAAAGTTGCCGTATGTAGTAGAAAGAACAAGTGGTAAAGATTCTCAAAAAAAACCCAAAGGGCAAGGTTTTTGTCCTTTTTTAAGATGGTTAGGTTTGGAGCAAAAGGTTACTCCATTAGTTTGGTCAACTGTAGCTGAATATGGAACAATGAGGAGTTCTTTTGAGACGGCTCAGTTAACTTTAAAAGATTGGGGAATTGCTCTTAGTATTAGAAGAATTTCTCGTTTAACTTATAGGTTTTGTGAACAAGCTTTAAGTCAAAGACGCTCCAAAATATTTCATCTAGAACGAAGAAATTTACCCTCAACAAATATCCTTAAAGGAAAAAGAGTAGTTATTTCCGTGGATGGTGGACGAACTAGACTCATCGAGTATCAAGGAAAAAGACGAAATAAAAAAACGAACCGTCGTCGATATAAAGGAGAATGGTTTGAACCTAAATTATTCACTATTTATGCGGTAGATGAGAAAGGTAAGAAAATAAAAACTGGAGAAGTTCCGATTACTAATGATGGCACTTTTGGCAAGTCAAAAGAGTTATTAAGTCTTCTAGAAATGTATTTAGTTCAGTTAGGAATTAATCAAGCTCAATGCGTTTTATTTATTGCTGATGGGGCAGAATGGATGTGGAAAGACATACCTCCATTACTGAAAAGATTGGGTTGTGAATCAAAAACTACTTACTACCTTCAGGATTTTTATCATGTTACGGAACATTTATCATCCTTTGCGGAAGCTGCTTTTGATAAAAAGGAGGAAAAACAAGCTTGGTTTAAACAAGCTTGTAAGCAACTTAAAAAGGGGAAAACATCCTTACTAATTCAATCAATGATTTCTCTAAAAGAAGAAGCTAAAAATATGGTTGATTCCTTAACAAGTGAAATTAATCATCTAGTCAAACTGGAGAAAGCTCAACGAATTAATTATCATTTAATAGCTAAACTTAAACTTCCATTAGGCAGTGGAGCTATGGAAAGTTTAATCCGTCAAGCTGTTAATTTAAGACTGAAAGGAAATGGCAAATTTTGGCGACAGCATAATGCAGAAAGTTTATTACATTGCCGTTGTCAATGGTTATCTGGGAGGTGGAATGCCTTAGTTGAGGAGATTTTAACTCATCGCATATATCCCAACTCTGTCTAATTTTTCTCTGGTGTACCTTTCGGACAGGAGCGACTGATAAAAAATTTATATTCTTGCCGATAGACTTACTCAACTTGATGTTTTTTAAGTCAATTTTTCTCTGTTTAATTTGAGTCAATCACCTCAATATTACAACACTTTGAGGATTTAAAAAGACCGTGCCTAAATCCAATTCAGGCAACGGAAGCGCACCGTATGGCGAGCGCTAGTTTTTGAGACAATTCTAGAACTTTGTTTCCCTAAAAAGTCTCCAACCCTATTGGACTCAAATGCTTACATAGACTGGGTTCGGTCGATGCCACTTTTTTGCGTCGCTCCTCTATCCGACTTAGTTCAACAGCTTTACCCCAATAAGTAGAAATTATCAATTCTTCGCAACAAGGGTGGTCTATTCTCAGCTATAACCTCTATTCTCAATAATAATTGCCGCATAACTTATTAATCGCTACAACCCTTATTCTAAGGCTGAAAATTCTCTTTCTCTCTTATCATACTAGACGGTTTAGTCTGCTAGTTATTAGCGATTGGCTTTGCCACTGCGCTCCGCGCAATCGCCTTTCGGAATCACCAACTACTTTTGACTGCACCCACCAAGGTTCCAAAAAACGTCGAGTGCCTAAAATCAGTGAACAGTATTGCACAATTTCTGGCTGTGATTAGAACTCTTGCAAAAGTCTTTTCGTGATATGATAGAGTGTTTTACTAAAATCTCTTAAGACTGAGAAGATCAATATGAAATTTACCCAATTCCAGGGATTATCTCAACAGAAATTTAAGCGTCGGACAGGAATGAGTCGTCAAGCTTACTATGTCATCGTCAATGAAGTCAAGGAACAAGAAAAAAACAAAAAGAAGCCTGGTCGTCCTTGTACACTGAGCATCGAAGAGCAAGTTTTAATGACTATTCAATAGGGCGCGAGAATACCGACCTTATTTTCAGATTGGAGTTGATTGGGATGTATCAGAATCGATGGTTTGTCGAACGGTACATAAAGTAGAAAATATCTTGATTAAGTCGAGAAAGTTAGCTTTACCTGGACAAAAAGAATTGAGAAAATTATCCGCTCCAGAAATGGTATTAGTCATAGATGTCATGGAAAGTCCTATTGAGAGACCGACTAAAGGTCAAAAAGAATTTTATAGTGGTAAAAGTAAAAAACATACATTGAAGACGCAAGCAATTATCGAGTTAACAACCAGAAAGATAATGTGTTGAAGACATGGAAAAGGAAAAACCCACGATTTTAAATTATTCAAGAAAACCAAGGTAAGGCTAACTAAAACAAGCAAAATGTTAGGGGACAAAGGCTACCAAGGAATTCTTAAGATTCACGAAAACAGTGCTACTCCAATCAAGAAACCCAAGGGAGGAAAGTTAACTAAAGAACAAAAAAGATACAATCGAGAATTAAACCGCCTTAGAGTGGCAGTTGAACATGTTAATCGTCAGCTAAAAATCTTTAAAGTCCTATCTTATCCATATCGAAATCGTCATAAAAGATTTGGTTTAAGAACCAATTTAATTGCTGGCATTTATAATTATGAATTAGCCGTATAAATTCAACTCAAAAATTAAATTAATCTTCAAAAATTCAGCAATTAATTAATGGCTGAACTAGCTTTTAATGTCAATTTTTCTAGTTGAGCGATCGCCAGTAAGAGTTAATCGGAAAAGTCGAGCAATTTTTTGATTTTAACTCCCAAAAGTTAAAAAATAAATAGCTTCTAATCATACCACAAAATATTTTTGCAAGAGCTCTAATGCTACGCGATCGCAAAAAAACATCACAACAGCGACAGAACCTTGTGAGAGAATTAGTCGGTGGAGAAATGCCGAGACTGTGGTGTCCACCCCTAACCCATTACACGTCGGAAGGTTCATTGGATAAAGAGCGGATAGCAGCACACTGGGCTTCCATGGTGCCCAATGTCAATGCATTTCTCGTACCTGGATCGACGGGAGATGGCTGGGAGATGAGTGATGATGAAATCAAGGAGCTGCTTGATTTTACTATCGAACTTGCTGGTAAGCTTGATGCCCTTCTATTGATTGGAGTGCTGAAGAGCGACGTTTCTTCCATGTGCGAAGCGATCGCCAAAATCCTAACCATGTTGGAACAGAAGGCAGGAGTAGAAGATCCTATCGAGGTGCTAAAACGAACCAAAGTATGTGGTTTCACAGTCTGTCCTGCCCATGGTAACCAATTGACTCAGGAGCAAATACAGGTAGATCTCGAAACTGTTTTGGCACTGAATTTACCAACAGCAATTTACCAGCTACCTCAGATCACAGCAAACGAGATGTCCTCAACACTGATTGCCCGATTAGCTGAGTGTTACCCAAATTTCTTTCTCTTCAAAGATAGCAGTGGCAGCGATCGCGTTGCACTTGCAGATAGTAACCAAAGTGGTATTTTCCTCGTGCGGGGCGCGGAGGGGCAGTACTCGGAGTGGTTACAGGAATCAGGTGGCCCTTATCACGGTCTACTCCTCAGCACTGCTAATTGCTTTTCAGCTCAACTCAGAGCGATCGTCACTCTGCTAGAAGACGGGAGAATCAAGGAAGCTAAAAATTTATCAGACCGACTGACCCAGGTAGTAGATTTAGTATTCAAGCTGGTCAGTAATTTGCCACAGGGAAATCCCTTTACAAACGCCAATAAAGCTATTGATCATTTCCTGGCATATGGTTCGGAAGCCGATCGGTTCCCACCACCAATGCTATATAGCGGAATACGACTTCCTGAGAAGGTGATTCGAGAAGTTGGAGAAATACTCAAGAAAGCCCAGTTGATTTCCAAAACAGGCTATTTGTAGTCGAAAATTCTTTTGAAGTACCATAATATTGTTTTTTAGTCAATAAAAATGTCGGTTTTTTGCGATAAAATATAACTGTATCTAGCGTATTCCCAATAGAACCAAGCCTCGATCGTCGGCAATAGCTACCGCTACTTGCAGAAAAGAGCACGAGTCAGCATTTTCGATAACAATTCTATACCTTTCTACAAACTAAACGAGGATAACGGTAAGTCCATTTCCTAGGGCTTATCGAGGAGAAAACTCCCATGACTGAGGACATCCGAGAAAGAATGAGAATACCGCCCGCAAAACTGGATGCCATCAACGCCGTTCTGACCAATCCAGACATGGATGCGATCGACGATTTTCTCGATGTTATCTCCAAATACGGGACTCCGGAGGAAATCGATGCCAAGGCCAAACAAGCTATGGAGCTGCCGGCACTGCTCCGACGGGTCGAAGACACTCAACCTAAATATCTAGCCGACTTGCAGTGGCTCCAAGAGCAGGTGGACAAGGGCGCGTTTATCAGCGTTAGCGAATACCGACGCAAAGTACTGGGGGACATGGCTGATAACTTGGTATTTACCGATGATTTTGCTGTTACCCTTGAGATTAGCGCCTGTCAGTATTTTCCGTGGGCGATCGCTATTGCTAAACGCGCCATCGCACAAGGGGACCTCATGCCAGGACGCTTCATCCGGGTGCGCAAGATGAAGGAGCAGGAAGTCGATGGCGATCTGCCTGCCATTGCTGCGACCATGCAAATCATAGGGGCGAGTTTAGTTGAGACCCTCGATACCAGGGGAACTGATGGCTCGAACGTTCACCTGGGTGGAGCCGAGACTATCACTGGCTACTTCGGTGGCGTTGGTCAGCCCAACGAACACGCTTTACAATGGCTGGACGAGTACCTTTACTATTACACTAACTATGGAATCCGGCAGGTACTGAATATCAATCCTGGAACAGTTTTGCTGGGTTATCTTCTCCACCGCCTTGGTGTGGACATCGAGTTTAAGATCTCGGTGTTTATGGGGAACGACAACCCCTATGCAGCTCTATGGACTTTGCTTGGCGCCAAGCTATTTTCCAGGGATGACGGCAGTTCTCCTCTGATCGGTTTCAACTGGAGCAACTCGGTTAACAACGAGACTATTGCGATCGCGGCTCAGTTCCGGAGAGAGCTGGGTCTTGAGGATGTGGTCCGGTTTGAACACCACATCACCGAGACTTGGAAAAGCATCGTGCGGCAGCCTTACAATCGTCGGGACGAGCTGATCAAACTTGCCAAACATGTGCCCAACATCTCGGCTAAGCATGAGGGTGGCGAGCCAGAGATCGAACAGATGCGCGAGCACCCGTCAGATATACTTGATTATTTCCGCGACAAGGAGGAGATTATTGCTTCTGGGGACTGGGAACACCTGACCCTAAACTTCCTGGACAAGTTCGATGCAGTGAACAGAACAGCCCGAACTCTGACGAAATCTGGTCTGTCCTTTATTGCAGCCCAGAAGATTCACTCGCTAGAGCATCAATTCATTAATCGAGACATGAATTGAGAGAGAGAGCGAGCAAATCTGCGAACATATTTTGAACTGGAATCGCCAGGGGATATCTTTTCCGATCATTTCATCAAAGCTGGGGCTGTAGCTTGCACCTTTAATTCTGGATATCACGAACGAGAAATTGCACATCAATTGTGCGATAGCGGAACTAAAGTACTGATAGTACATCATCTACTGCTTCAAGTAGCCGAGTTAGCCCGAAGTGAAACACCAGAACTCAAACATCTAATCGCGATCGCCGAAACCGCTGATGAGGTTGCCTCTTTTTGGAGTCTTATTGAACACGCGCCCCAGATTTCAGTACCAGTAGTTATAGCTCCTCAAAAAGATCTATCTGTCTGCCCTACTCAAGTGGTACCACAGGGTTACCCAAGGGTGTAATGCTGACTCACTTCAACCTGACCAGCAACATCAAACAATTTCTCGAACATGGTGAAGAAGCTAAGTCGTTCCGTGAAGAAGATGTGATTCTCGTTCACTTGCCCCTATTCCACATCTACGGGATGAATGTATTGATGAACGGAGCGATCGCGATCGGGGCGACTCAAGTCATGATGGTTCGTTTCGATACCGAGAGATTTTCTGACAAAACCGTATTGGTTCCCCCAAGCATCGCTCATTTTATTCCTAACTTCCCAAAGCTCAGGGAAAAATTTCATTCGCATTCCCTGGTCTAGTAAACCTACAGAGCGTCCTTTGAGGGATTTTGCTCCCATACCTATTGTTCTATAAATAAGTTGAATGTGATGATAACGGAATTTCTGAAATAGCTCATCATATTCTGCTAAGGCTTCTGCAATCATATAAGCGTCACTATGGGAATACTCAGAATTATAAATTTTATCTAAATCCAGATTATGTTTATCTAAATAATGGTGTTTAAAAGACTTCCAAAGAGGTTTATACATTTTTAGGAGAACCCGAAAACCAGGAGATTCTTGTCCACTGCCATTTCCTAATATCTGGCGGATCTCTTGGTATTCTTTTGGTGACATGGTTTCCAAAAGCACAAGTTGTTCCAACATAATTTTTTGAATTATGTGAACGCGCTTGAAAAGCGTAATCACCCAATTGGTATTTTCTTTTTGGATATATTCATCAATGTCCAGAAGTGTATAAGCAATGAGCTTCATCCACAGTTCTTCTGACTGGTGAACTATTTGAAACTGTAGCTCGTCTTGGTTACACAGTTCCTTAAAGTCTTTTTGGCAGGAAAGCAACTTTTTAGTATTCAGATAAATTTCATAATCTAGTTCACCCTCAGGGCAAACGCACCTTATTTTTACAATGCTTACGGGATAAAGGTTTGAGCCATTATTTACTTTTGTAACTAAAATTTGAAAGTCTTGCTACGTAAGGTTTACAGAATTTAGATGCGTTTGCCCTGAGTTCACCCTTGCCACTCATTAGGGAATAAAAGTAGTTTCTATCCATTAGCTATTGGGAGAAAGTTCTGATTACTGAACTTGTTCTCTAGAAATTCCAACTTGATAAATAGACCATGGTAGAAATCGAAGCAATATATTGAGAAACCGGGTTTGCCTCAGCCAACCTTAAGACAGCTTTTTTAATAAATACCGATTAGTCTATAATCAAATTGTAGCAAGAGCACATTTTATTTTTTTTGTCAATACTTAAATTTTGGAAATTTAAGCCATCAAATACCGATCTGCTCGTTGCGGAGATATAGCTATGTTTAGATTAGATCTTCCCTCCAAAATAGACCTTCCTCAACCGCCCACATTAGAGCGTATTGAAGATGAGCGTCTCTATCGCAAACAGCGTTTAGCTGCTGCCTTCCGTTTGTTCGCCCATTACGGATTCGATGAAGGCATTGCTGGACACATTACCGTCCGCGATCCCGAATTCTCAGACCACTTTTGGGTTAATCCTTTCGGGATGTACTTTGGTCACATCCGATTCTCAGACCTTTTGCTGGTCAACCACAAGGGTCAGGTAGTCGAGGGAAACAAGCCAGTGAATGCTGCTGCTTTTGCTATCCACTCTCAGGTACATAAAGCTCGACCCGATGTCTTAGCAGTGGCTCACGCCCATTCCCTCTATGGCAAAACCTGGTCAACCCTTGGACGGCTCCTCGACCCCCTTACCCAGGATTCCTGTGTCTTTTACCAAGACCATGCCCTGTTTGACGACTATACTGGGGTCGTGCTAGACCATGAGGAAGGTAAGCGACTTGCTACTACTCTTGGGAAAAAGAAAGCCATTATCCTGCGCAACCATGGCTTACTGACAGTTGGTCACTCAGTTGATGAGGCAGCATGGTGGTTCATCACCATGGATCGCTCCTGTCAAGCCCAGCTAATGGCTGAAGCAGCAGGAAAACCAGTGCTAATTGACCCCGACATTGCTAGTCTTACTTATAAACAGATAGGCTCCCATTACTTGGGTTGGTTTAGCTTTCAGCCATTGTATGACAAGATAGTACTTCAGGAGCCAGACTTACTCGACTAATTATATACATAGTTATTCCCATAGTCTGAACTGACTATTTTTGTATCAATTCCCCAGCCCATGTCCAGGCATTTTTGGCGGAGCTTGCGGTAGGCTATTGATAAAGAATCAGCGGGAACATGGAGTTCCGATGCTAAATCATAGGGCAAGACTTTAGGACTTTGGGATTCGACAACTGGTTTATCTTCCAGCATAATCTTCAAAGTGCGTTTTCTTGCATCTCTGTCAGCCCAGGGTGCAGTGGTGAAGTTGCGGAGAAAAAGCCATTTGCTTACCGTTGTGTTGTCATCAATCGGCAAGTGCACACTGAAGATGATAAGCTTGAAAGAACCAATGGAAAAATCAAATTTAAGTCTGGTAATATTGGGCATATAAAAACTGACTGTTACGCTTAAGGTGCGTGAGCCTTGTTTTTTGAGAATGGATTTCCAGAAGGCTCTGGTTTTTTTTGGCTTCTTGCCTGTGACAGTAGCACTAGCACTCCACTCTTCTAGATGCACGTCGTACTCTTCAATCTGAGGCTCTTCTACTCTCCCTCTTCCTTGGGAATTAGGATGGATAAAGGGTAAGTGGGAGATATCAATTAGGTTGTCTAATACCCTAGTGTAGTGAGCATTCCATGTAAACTCACCGCTAATGCACCGAAAAGTAGAGTCGTCGAATTCAGGAAGGGGCGGAAGAGGAGGACGTTCTTTTTCAGGAAGGTCGCCCAAGAACAACCAGACCAAACCATATTTTTCCTGAACTGGATAGGTGTCTACGCGAGCCCTCTTGGGTATAAGCATACCAGGCTGATTGGAAGGAATTTCAATGCATGTCCCGTCTGACTGATATTTCCAACCGTGGTAGAGACAGCGGATGCAATCCCCCTCCACCCTGCCCAGGGATAGGGCAGCACCACGGTGGGCACATAGATCTTTGAGAGCGACCACCTGTCCAGTGGAGTCGCGATACAGAACAAAGTCTTGATTTAGGATGGTGATGCGTTTGGGTTTGTTGGTAATCTCTGAGCTGAATTCACAAGCGTACCAGAAGTTTTTTAACATGATTTCCTCCTGCTTTTTAATCAACGGAATGGGGATAATCAGATGATTGGCACAATCTAGCAACTTTTCTCAAAGCAAGTAGCAAGACTATAGCCACAAGCGTTGCAGGATATGGATAAAAGCCTGTTAGGAAAAGGAACGCTAAATTTAGGATCCCTCTAATACCATGTTAGGTTATTTTAGTCAAGACAAAATCTGGTTTATTTAGATACAATAGAAATAAACCTAAAGTTAAGACTGGTAACGATAGCCAAGCAGAGTATTTCTCAGACAAGTAAATTCAGCAGCTGTTTGAGGTTAAGGCAAAATGGTTTCCAGATTTTCCCGCTATAGTCTTGGGAGATTTGCTCGGTACAGCTACTCGTAGAAATAAATTATGACTACCCTCAAACTGGAAAATTATAATGTGAGCCGAGAATACGGTTTTTTACCGACAATTCCTGCTGTTGCTGTCCAATTACCAAAAGCCTTGCTAGGATTGCAACAGACAGCTGCTTTATTACCCAAATTGTTGACTACTGGAAAGATTCGCCAAGCGATCGCCAATCTATCCGAAGTTGACGTAGAAAGAGAAACTATCAACGAGATGCAGTTGCGTCGGCTGATGCAGATATATTCCTATCTGACTCATGCCTATGTCTGGGGCGAATCAACACCGACCAAGGTGCTACCGCGCAACATTGCTGTGCCATTTTATCAAATTGCTCAACAACTGGGTAGACCTCCAGTACTATCTTATGCTTCCTACATCTTGGACAATTGGACGCGCCTTGATGAAAGCAAACCCATTGCTATTGGCAACATCATGCTGGGGCAAAACTTCCTCGGTGGACTAGATGAAGACTGGTTTGTTATAATTCACGTTGAAATCGAAGCTAAAGCTGCTCCTGCCCTAGCGTCAATTCCTACTATCTTAGAGGGAATTGCCAGAGATAATGCGATCGCTGTAGTTAAAGCTCTTGAAAATATCAAGCACGCTTGGAAGAACATCAACGAGACGATGAACAGGATGCCAGAAGGCTGCGACCCTTATATTTACTACCATCGAGTGCGACCTTACATTCATGGCTGGAAAAACAACCCCGCACTCCCAGCCGGGTTGATTTATGAAGGAGTAGAAGCCTATGGTGGCAAATCGCAGCAGTTTCGGGGCGAGACGGGAGCGCAGAGTGCGATCGTGCCTACTATGGATGCTCTATTCAATATCACTCACGCTAACGACCCCTTGCGAGAATATTTATGGGAAATGCGGGATTATATGCCGCCAAAACATCGCGCTTTTGTCGCAGCTGTCGAAAAGCGATCGAAGCTACGGGATTTTGTACTCAATAGAATGCAGCAACTGCCAAAACTAACAAATTTATACAATGACTGTTTATCTTTAATCGAACAATTTCGCACCAAGCATCTAGAATTTGCGACCCGCTACATTCATCAACAAGCTGCTGAACCTCACAATGATACTAGTATCGGTACGGGAGGCACGCCATTTATACGGTATTTAAAGAAACATCGTGATGAAACTAGCCAGCATTTATTGAAACCTGATGTTAGGTGATTTCAGAGTTTGAAGTTGGATTTATCCAACTCAGGTGATGCTAATAAATAAAGCCTAGCGAAACTAAAAAATGGAGGCTTTTAACTGTTACAACCGCAAGCAATATTAGCCAAAAGAAAGAATCTTTGGCGAGAATTAGTCGGAGGAAAAATACCCAAACGGTTGTGTCCGCCATTAACTCATTACAAATCAGATTGCACATTAGATGTTGAGTTAGTGAGTGTCATTTAATTCTAAAGATTTAGTATGCTTTATCGGCGTACGCCCACAGTTGGGATCGGACTGAGAGGGCAAACTCCCTATGCTGTGGCTAAGGCGTTAGGCGATCGCGGTATTTTTACCTGGCATGGCAATTTTTATACTCTGGGACTGACTGAACGTTTGGGTATAGAATCTAGTGGCAGATTGCTTCGGATTGGGCTGGTTCACTACAATACCGTTGAAGAGATTAATCGTCTGCTAATAGCTTTGACCGAGATTGCAGCATTACCAGTGGCTTAACTAACCAAATTAATGTTATTACGCTGATAGAGTTAATAGTCACGGTATGGAATTAAAATCAAAGCTACTGGATACCCAGAAAGAATTATATCTATACGGCACTACTCCTCCGCGACAGGGTACATCGACCGAAAAGCTTTACGCGATCGCGGAAAAATTAACGGCAAGATTATTCAACTTGAACCCAGACGCTATTAATGTCTCCGATATCCAGGATGAATCAGGCAGGACTAAAATAGCAAGACCTTTCCCTTTTCTGCCAATCGTTGATTCGAGAGAATATGCCCAAATCCTCCATAAATTAACTGGAATAGAAATCATAAATTACAAGTGTGTTGTCCATCATCCCAGAGAAGATTTTCCTGCCTGGCTCGACCAATCTTGGCAGCAATTTGGTCTTCGTTATCTTACTTTAGTGGG
Source organism: Pleurocapsa sp. MO_226.B13 (assembly GCA_030064795.1). The sequence continues at coordinate 12,718 of JASJEI010000210.1, forward strand.
CGGTTCCTCATCCAAAATAGCTTATCCAGGGCCAACTCTATTTCAAGCCTCGAAGGCGATCGCTTCCCATCAGTATGATTTTGTGTTTGGAGGGGTAACTATTGCCGAACGTCATCTCAGTAAGGGAAATGAACATCTTAAATTAGTTGCAAAATCCCGTCAGGGAATGCAATTTTTCACTTCTCAAATAGTGTATCAACCCAAGGCAACTATTAAGTTACTTCAAGATTACGATCGGCAATGTCAAAAACTCAAACTATCCCCTGTCAGAATTATTTTGACCTTTGCCCCTTGCGGACATCTGAAGACTTTACACTTTTTAAAGTGGTTGGGAGTAGATTTCCCCGAAGATGCTGAACGAGAAATTTTCTCAGCTCAGTTTCCACTTCAGAAATCTATGGAAGTTTGTTGTTCAAATTTGAGGCGGATTTTAGAATCCATCGAGTATCCCAGAATTCCTTTGGGGATAAATGTCGAGAGTGTTTCCATCAAAAAAGACGAAATTGATGCTTCCATCAAGCTTTTCCAAGAATTGAAAGGAATTTTGGCTGAATTCTACCAGCAAGAGTAGAGAGCAGACTGACAAAAGAGCGACAGTAAAATCACAAGAAGATGCAGGAATAACATCCTGTCACTTCACAGCAACAAGTTGTTCGACAGCCTGAATGATGCCCTCCCCCCGAACGGCACCTCGAATAACACGAAATGTACTCCTCTTCCTCACGGGAGCCCCCTATGTAACCCGTACAAGAACTACAGCTTTGCTGCGGCTGAATGCCAGCGACTCCAGCTATTGAACTATTCAAGCCCATTGCGGTGAGAGTAAATAATCCTCCGCTTGCGTAGCGAATGACACCTGGTGATTGACAAGGAAGTTTCATGTTTGTGTCCTCCTAATAAACTATTGAGTTATGTCATATCGAAAGTAAATCGACATATTTTCCTGGTTGGCTCAAACACTATTTCAAAATTCAGGAAAAGGGAGATCGCACTCTCACTCAAGAACGACTCCTTTCCTGAGTTCTCTATTAGAATTTTGTTGATGCTGTTGGATGGACAGGAATTGCCCACCTTAATAGCACTTATTTAGTAACCCTCGGGTTTAGGAGGTTGGCAACCGCCTGAGACTTCAATTCTCTCTTTCTTGGACGCACCTATTAATTCAATGCCTTTATAGCCAGTGACTCCAGCTAAAGGAATTACTTCATCATAGTTCCCGGTTGCAGGCAAACAGATACCTCCAGGTAAACATCCTACTACCTCTATTCCCCAGTATTCTGGACAAGTAACGTAAAACAGTGGAGATAGTCTAACTTCCATATTTATGCATGGCTTAGTACCCTGGACTATCAGGAAAAAGGTATTGTTAACTATTCCCGGAATCACTTTATAAGATTCATAATCAATTAGCCGACAACTTTCGGATTGAGGTTGGGCTGCAAAATCAAATTCTGCCACGATCTTTTCCTCCATTTAATGAATTGTTACAAAATAAATTAAATCTGCGAGAAATTTCGACTGGTGGGCATTGTTGACTTTCTCTTGCCGAAGTATTTCGAGATTTGCTTTGGCAATGTCCACCTAAAAATTTGAAATTGTCGAACGAGGATAAAGGCGATCGCATCAGGACGCTTTTAAAATGGGAGATGTCTTTACTACACCCTACGATGTTGCTGTAAAAGCTATGATGCAGCAAATACACTGACCTGAACTGTCGCAACAAACATCGGGCTTGTCCCCACTGCACTGGAGAATAGCGCGCTGCTCTCCTCCTGGGCCTACCACCGTCCTTGTTCGCATAGCAAACTGGCTAGGCAGAACACTGTTCTTGGATATCATTGACTCTGGACGGGTAATAGGTTGGGATTGATTTGGAAGTTTCATTATTGTAATCTCCTAAAAACATAAATTGAATTAGTTTATTTGAGTAGAAAAGCGCATTTTTAGAAATGGAGTTGCGCTAGCGAAGATACTCCTCTGAAAATAGAAGCTAGAACAACGTAAATTCATAGATTATTCTATTTTCGTTTCTTTTGTTGTGCGCCTGCAAGGCGCATGGTGTCTGACTTGTAAATAGCAGCTAAAACGACGTAAATACGTGTTACTGCTCTTGCTCCTATGATCATTGGTAGGGGTGAACTCAGTTCATGACGACTGTTGGCGAATGTACTACAGAATATCTGACACAAGGTATTACCAATGACTAAAGTTAAGATTTTCCGTTCTTGTAGCACTATTAATTTCAGCAAAGATTACTTTCGCTAACAGTATCAGCGAACAAACCACGATCGCACTTTACCTACTGTCACTGGACACACATCACTCACATCGACAGTAAAGCGGTAAACTTTCCTGGCTTGTTCAAATACTCTACTGGGACTAAAGAAAGTTAGCTTGACATCCCAACAATCGGAATCGGGACGACAGAGGGGACTGCGTTCTACCTCGATGGTGTCTAGTTCCATTTCCTGTCGAATTGCATCTTCAAAGATTTGTTCGACGTTAAAAGCATTAGTCGCTGCATAGTTAATTGCCCGTTCTTGGGGCATAATGCCCAAATTACGCAGTTCGTAATAGACTCGTTCGAGGAAGTTGGTAACTGCCTGACACCTGCGATCGTAGTTTTCTCGCTCCTCATCTGTAGCCGACTCAGAAGGAGAGGTACCGCAAACAGCTTCGAGTAAGGCTGAGATATTCCAGCTATACATACATCGCAGCGTCGGGTGAATAATAGGAACGACTTGACCAGACATCAGCATCACTTGTCCCATAATCATGCCAGGGATAGAAACTCTTTCCACTCCTTCTTCTAGTTGCTCTCTCAGAAATTGGCACAACCGTCGATAAACATCGCTGGCAAAAGCTCCTTGAGACTGGATGGCGTAAATTGGCGTAGCATCTAAATTGAGTGTCCAGTAAATCGATGCAGCATCCCAAGGATTATCGTCGAGATATGTTAGCAGTTGACTGGGATCGTTGGGATTTGACCCTTCACCCATTTGCTGCATAAATGAATCGCGACGCGCCTCAGTGCCAAAGTCATAGCCCAACAACCCGAGAGCATAAACTAATTGTGCTGGTTTGCCCCCGCCACAGTTACAGCTGCACTCAGAAGGTTCGATGCTGCTAGGAGCAACCGAACTATATTCAATTACATTATCGTTTGTTTTATTTTGAGTAAGAACAGTAGCCTGCGGCAATGAGTCTGTAGTTATTGCGGGGTTGTCACCGCTGTAAGATGCTGCCTGCACCGAAGCTGTTGCCATTGGAGCTACGGCTGCCTGGCTTTCATTTGCTTCTGATGGTGGTGGTAATTGAGTATTTTCTAATTCGGTATTATCATCATTCATAAAATCTCCTCCTTGAAGAATCAGAGACATTGCCCCTTGGACGTTGAGCCGACCAGCTAGAAGACGGCGACAATCGGGTATGGGTTGTTCTTCACAGGCGATCGCACTCTGAAGAAGTGCTGCTCTAACCGTCTGGGAATTAGCTTTCTGTCCTTGTTTGAGTTGTAAGCTCATTAACAACGCAGCAATGCCTGAAACAATAGGTGTGGCATAGCTTGTACCACTGTTAACTGTTATACTGCCGTTAGGGATAGCCCCCAAAATGTTTTCGCCAGGAGCAAGGATTCCTTGAGTTTGATAGCGATCGCCCCAGTTGCTAAAGTCTAACGGGATGCCCTGAGAATTCATCGCTCCTACTGCCAAAACTGAGGGTAAAGCCCCTGGAATATGCAGACAACTGCAACCATCGTTACCGGCAGCAGCAATAATCAAGATGTTGTTGTCACTACAGTAACGGACAGCATCGGCTAGGATTGGGTAGGCTTCTCCGCTAGGTGTAAGCTGACCACCGCTGATATTAATAATGTTGGCTCCGTGTTGATTGGACTTTGGACAAAAAAACGAGAAGTTCGCGAGTGCATATCGCGAACTAAATCCCCAAGGAAGGAGCGACAGATAATGAGAAGATTGAGCCTGTGTTTGGACAAACCGATTTCAATCGAGTTCATA
>JASJEI010000316.1 GCA_030064795.1 Pleurocapsa sp. MO_226.B13
GCCAAGGATAACGAGACAATGCTGATACCCCCAGGTTTACCGCCAGCATAAACATCAACGCCCCAAACCAAGGACTTTTGTATATTTCTTGCTGTACTGTAGTCGAACCCACCTGAGATTCATAGAAAGTTGCCCAAATCAGAATACCAATAATCAGACTAAGTAGAGGTACTGCTAGTTTTATCGAGCCGATGAAGCGAACAATGCGATCGAACATAGGTTGTTAATTATTAATGGTTGGTTGTAACTAAATAAAGTTTTAACTGGCTTAAAATTTATTAATTTGTCCAGCTGAGAAATTTGTTTATTTACATAAAGAAAGTTAGTCATGATTTGATTGCCTTTTTAATCTGGCTTTTGTAACTAACTCAATGTCAAGAGAATTATTGAAATTCAAAATTAATAATAGGAACAAAAAAAAAAAAATTAACAGTAACAATCGCTACAAATATTTCTAAAAAATATTTAATGTTATCGAGGCTTAACAAGAGCGATCGCAGGTTTGAAAGCGATTGAAACCTTGCTTAGAAATAATTGCTTACCAGATCTTGAAATCAATTTAGCAGCAAAATGCAAACTAGCAGTAAGTCTAAATGCAAAAAAAGCATTATATTTATTCGACAATTAAATTATTGTCAATTAATCGTATATTTCGTTACTAAATACTATCTATGGCTATTTTATAAATCTATACATGAATAGAAATTTGTGTATACTGAGTCCCATAATTGTTTAGAAATCCAGACAAAAAAATGGCACCTGTTGTTAATTTAACTAAGTAACCTGTAATGAAAAATTTTATTTTAGTCGCCAATTAACCTGGTCAAATTAGACCAGAACTTAATCCATAACTTAATAAATAATTAGAGGGGAGAAATATAAATAATGTCTTTGCAGGTAGAACTTTTAGAGCAAAGCTTTGATAGCGTCAAGCCTCATGCTGACGAATTTGTTAACAGTTTTTACGAAAATTTATTCACCGCCCACCCAGAAGCAAAGCCTTTATTCGAGACTACTGATATGGAGGCTCAGAAAAAAAAGCTGCTCAATTCTTTGGTGTTAGTGGTAGAAAATTTACGCAATCCTGATGTGTTAAACGGTGCATTGAAGGGTCTTGGAGCGCGTCACGTTAAATATGGAGCATTACCCGAACACTATCCTTTAGTAGGAGAAGCATTACTAACTACTTTTGAGCAGTATTTAGGAGAAAAGTGGAAGCCAGATGTTAAGCAAGCTTGGGTAGATGCTTATGGTGCGATTAGCGAGATTATGCTCGATGGTGCAGACTACTCTCAAGCAGAAATTGCCTTACCAACTCCAGATACTACTGAAGTAGAAGCAGAAACGGGTTTACGGGTGGAGCTTTTAGAACAGAGTTTTGAAGAGATTAAGCCCAACGCTAACGAATTTGTTAATAGTTTCTACGAAAATTTATTCACCGCCCACCCAGAGGCGAAGCCTTTGTTTGAGACTACCGATATGGAGGCTCAGAAAAAAAAGCTGCTTAATTCTTTGGTGTTGGTAGTGCAAAATTTACGCAATCCTAATGTCTTAGACGGTGCATTAAAAGGACTTGGTGCGCGTCACGTCAAATATGGAGCTTTACCCGAACACTATCCCTTAGTAGGAGAGGCATTGCTCACTACTTTTGAACAGCACCTGGGAGAAAAATGGACTCCAGATGTTAAGCAAGCTTGGGTAGATGCCTATGTAGCAATCAGCCAAATCATGCTCGATGGCGCAGACTACTCTCAAGCAGAAATTGCTATTAAACCAGAACCCAGTAACACCGAAATCGCTCCTCCACAAGCTCAACCTCTGACTTATTCAAGAAGCAATGGAGCAAAATCTGATACCAGCGTTGAGTCAGAGAAGTTTGTTCATGACTCTGGTAAGGCAACCATCGCAGCTTTTGCTGGTGGTGGAATTATGGGGATTATTGCCACTGTTTTAGCATTGCTATTTTAGTAGAAGAAAATGGCAAGAAATTTACTTAGTGGTTTTCGACCATTTGCTTTCTTAGGCTCCAAGTTCGCCATTGTTGGTGGGATGCTGATATTGTTACTGTGGCTAGGTTCGGCTTTTGCCCTCGATAGTAAAAGTGTCTTTTTACCAGGAGAGACTTCTAATGGTCATGTTTTGTTTGAAACTTCCTGTAACTCTTGCCACGAAGGTTTTAAACCAGTAAGTAACGATACTTGCAATCGTTGCCACGAAGCGGAAATGGCACAAGATGTACACGGAGCAAAAAAGTTTCGCGATCCTCGTTGGGCGGAGTTGCGAGAAAAACTTGATGTACTCACCTGTACCGCCTGTCATCGGGAACACGAACATATGTTCGCTCGTGGGGTTAATTTACCACCTGACTTGTGTATGGCTTGTCATCGTGGAGTAATCGAAGGTGAATTAGCCAGCCATAATGATTTTTCTCCCGATGGTTGTTGGACTGCTGGCTGTCACAATTTTCACGATCATCGTTCCATCTCGACGGGCTTCTTGCGCCAAAATCTCGACCAACCTTGGATGTTACCCAAACCTGTCTTACCAGATAGAGTCGTGACTACCAAGTTAGAAACTGCTCCCAAGCCAGATTTAAGTAAAGAGTTTTTGGGAGGAAAGAAATGATGAGGAGGAGCAAGGAGTGAGGAAGAAACAAGTAATTATTCTACTCTGTTGCTGTATTTGGCTTTTTTCCTGGCTATTTTCAGGTGTGGCATTGGCAGATCGAGTGACTGAAAGTCAGTTACAAAAAATTGAGCAGCAATGGCGAACCAGCGCACACGCTTTGGCAGAAGTAAACTGTTCTAGCTGTCACCAAGATCGGGAGACTAAGGCGTTTATTGCCAAGCCGACACAAGAAAGTTGTCGCAGTTGTCACGAACACAGTGTCGATACTTTTTTATTGGGCAAACACGGTATTCGTACTTTAGAGGGACTATCTCCTTTAACTCCTGCGATCGCTCATTTACCAATGAAAGAAAGTTCGTTAGACAAACAAATGAACTGTAATACTTGCCATAACGTACACACGGTCAATACTTATACAGCGTCTGTAGATTCTTGCCTCAGCTGTCATAACGACAACCATTCATTAAACTACAAAAATTCGCCCCACGCTAATATTTTTCGCGAAATTGGCACTTTACCCCGTCCTAATGAAGACTTAGTTACCTGTGCTACCTGTCACTTACCCAGAGAAGTTTCTGGAGACGAGGTGCTAGTCAATCACAACAATACCTATACACTCAAGCCACGCGATCGCATGGTTCAGGAGGTCTGTATGAATTGCCATGGTGTAGAACACGCCTTTAATAGCATCTTCGATGATGAATTAGTCGAAGCCAACTTTGCTCGTCCACCCAATCGAAAATTGCGAACCTTTAAATTAGTGCGCGATCTAGAGAAGAAAAGGTCGAGCAAAAGGAATTAATCAATCCAACTTTACTCAACCATAGATATCCAAAACTATCCTAACAATGAACGACATTATTCTTAGAATTAAAACTAAAACCATCGGTTTAATCGCTTTGGCGGTAACAATTTGTTTTACGGCGATCGCCTGTAGTGGTGGTGGTTCGACTACAGCCACCGCAGGTATTGCCCCAGAAGTAGTAGTAGACTATATTCATACTGTCTTACTAGCAGATAGAACTGCCTATACCAAGCACGTAGTCAACCGCCTTAAAACCCTAGAAGGAAAGGAAAAACCCGATGGGGTAGTTCCCGCCGAAGCTACTGAAGGTTGGGATCAAACTGGTGGTGTACCGCTTCCCGCTCAAATGTTTCGTCTTGGTTCTGAAGTTGCTTCGGAAACTGCCGATGAAAAAGGTATTGGCTTTACCTATAACCTAATTTCTACTTGGAATATTAACGACAGCCACGCACCCAAGTCTGAGTTTGAGAAAAAGGCAATGGAAGAAGTTAATCAAACTGGCGAACCTTACAAAGAATATCAAGAGATTGGCGGTCAAAAATATTTTTCAGCCTTATATCCTGACAAAGCGGTAGCAGAAGCTTGTGTTACCTGTCACAATACCCATCCCGTTCATTTAGAACGCTATCCCGATAAAAAATTCGAGATGGGTGAAGTGATGGGTGGAATTATCATCAACCTACCTCTTGATGAAACCTAATCTTATAGCTTTAAACTCTAAACAACTGTAATTACTTTTTGGTGGGTTATCGAAACTTTGAGCTACAAAACCGAATTTTAATTAGACGGTTCTTAACCCACCATTTTTTTATTCCAGAAATTCACTGGTAGCTGTTAAAAGCATGAAGCCTAAGTTTTCTACTCTAATCATCCTCACTTTATTATCAGCAGCAATTCTGACTCCCTTTGCTGTCAGTCCGATCTATATCCCAATTTTACGAGAGCAAGCTTTCGATGTTCTCTACTTTCTGCAAGCCAATCTCTACAAACAAATAACTGGTTATCTATCCTTAGCATTTGTGATTCTAGAAATGGTTCTAACCCTTCGTAAAAGAGGACGGGGTTGGAAAATTAAACTGTCCGTACCTGGTTCAATGCAGCTATGGCGAAGTCTACATATTTTTCTCGGTGTGGGTTTGTTAGCTATCGTCCTGGTTCATACTATTGGCGTTGCGGGAATTAACTTTAATGCTATTTTCTTATGGGTATTCTTTGGTGTAAGCCTTTCGGCTTTGGTAGGTGTTGTGGCAGAAACAGGGGTATTAGAATCCCCTCAAAAACGGTTTTTGTCCTGGCTAAAAACTGCAACTCCCAATGGCAAAGAGATCGCTGGCATTTCCAAGGGTAATATGGTGCGGAGTATGCGAGCCTTGTGGTTAAGCACCCATATTATCTTGGTGGGTATTTTTTTCGTCATGTTAGCTTTTCATATATTTTTGGCTTATTACTATCAATAAATATTAACTAAATATGACTTTAGATATTCAGCTTTTGTCAACCAGCTTTGACAAAATTAGAGATAGGGCAGTTGAATTTTCTGCTAGTTTTTATACTCGGCTTTTTGACTACCATCCAGAGTTAAAACCTCTATTTAAAAATGTCGATCTTGTTGCTCAAGAAAAAAAGCTGATTGCCTCTTTAGCAATTATTGTTGAGAATCTCCGCAATCCCGAACAATTGACTTTAGCTCTCAAAAGCTTAGGTGCATATCATCACGAGGTAGGTACAATTGAGGAACATTATCTCTATGTAGGACAAGCATTATTAGAAACTTTTGCTCAGTATCTCGGTAGCGAATGGAATCAAAAAACTCAACAAGCTTGGTTAGATGCTTATAATTTAATCGCCGAAACTATGTTGGAAGGAGCAAAGAAACCAGAAGCTTATTTAGGTGGTGAACTAACTTTTTATGAATGGTTGGATCTTTATGGAGAATCTAGCCCTACTGTCAAAAAAGCGATCGCTAATAATACTCATTTTGAATATCGTAATTATAAAACTTGAAAGCAAATTAATTGAATCGATACTTAGTTGCTGACTACTATCAAAAATTAATTATGAAACGTCGAGAATTTATTAATTGGGCTGGACTAGGTTTTATTGCTAGTTACTTTCCAATTGCTTTGGCTGCTTGCGTGGATAATGCGGATACCGATAATCAGACTTCTAAGACAACTACTACCAATTCTGATAATTCAGAATTAATTTCCCTTGGTACTATGGCAAAACTTGAGGAAACTGGCTATTTACTCAATGAAGATGCCAAAGTGCTAGTGATAAAAGATCGAAGCGATCGACTTAGGGCGGTAAATCCAATCTGTACCCATCAAGGATGTACCGTAAAGTGGCAAAAAGACTCTAATACCCTTGTATGTCCCTGTCACAATGCCAAATTTGCCCCCGATGGTAAAGTATTAGCTAAACCCGCCCCAGTATCTTTGCCTACTTATGAAGTCAAAGCAGAAAACGGCGAGGTTTTAGTAAAAATAACTTAGTCTAAAAATATACCCGATCGATGACATTATTGCAGCCAGAAGAAGTTATAGACAAAATTAAAGCAGGAGTTGAATTTAGACAGACAGAATTAAGTCGCTTGAATTTAGAATCGGTCAATATTGATGAAGCGATCTTGATTGAATGCTATATGCGTGGAGCTATTTTAACTGATGTCTCCTGTAAAAAAATTAATTTAAAAAATACCAACTTGGCTTTTGCCAAATTAACTAATATTAATCTCGATCGCGCTAACTTAGAAAGAACGGAGTTAAATAGTGCGATTCTAACTGGGGTCTGTTTAAATGATGCCAATGCTTATAAAGCTAAATTATTTGGGGCAAAATTACACGATTTTAAAGCAATTCATCTCAACTTGTCTTTTGCCGATTTAAGAGAAGTTTCAGGAACAAATATCTACTTGAGTAGTGCCAATCTTAATAAAACCTTTTTGAGCAGGGCAGAATTTACCAAGATAAATTTTGAACGTGCCACAGTTACTAATGCTGGTTTTCAAGGTTCATCGATTACTGATTCGCGCTGGCACAAAGCCAATTTACAAAACACTAATTTTAAGAGATCGAAGATTAATAACGCTGACTTTACTGATGCTAGTTTGGTTAACTCAAAATTTATCGAGGCTCAATTAAATACAGTCAATTTTACCGCAGCCGAATTATTAGAAACCAATTTTCGTCAAGCTAACCTAACAGACATCAATTTTACTGATAGCATTCTTTTATCGGCAAATCTCGAAGGAGCTAAACTAACCAATATCGATTTAACCAATGCCAATCTTCAAGATGCTAATTTTGAGCAAACTACTTGGCAGAATGTAAATTTTAGCAATTGCAACGTTAATGGTGCAGTCTTCTCCGAAGCTATAGGTTTGACTGCTGCACAAAAGCAATGGTTGAAACAAAACGGCGCACTCAATATCACTTAAACTTTTCCCTCGGTAAGTCAGAAAAATTTAGCCAATTTTCTGGAGAATTGCGATCGCCTCGATTTTCCTCAAATTGCTCTTTTTCCATAGCAGTAGTTTTTATGCGATAATTCATAAAAGAAAAATATTTTAATATTTGCTTAATATAAAGCAATGAATGAGCCAGCTAAAGAACAACCAGTCCCAGAGGAAACTCTATCTAAAGAAAAAACTCTAGCCGAACAAGCCCCACCGAGTTATGAATGTCGTTCTTGTGGATATGTCTATGTACCATCCAAAGGAGACAACCAAAGCAATATCTCTGCTGGTACGCTATTTAGCGAATTACCCGACGATTGGCGTTGTCCTGTCTGTGGGGTTCGTAAAAATCAATTTGTCAATGTCGGCGCGCAGGGCGCACCCTCTGGCTTTGCCGAAAATTTAGACTATGGCTTTGGGGTCAATCGTTTAACTCCCGCCCAGAAAAACATTTTAATTTTTGGTGCGTTGGGTTTGGGTTTCTTATTTTTCTTAAGCTTATATGGCTTGAACTAGCAAAACAGAGCCACACTAAGCTTATTTATTCTGCCTAATCTGAATGTTTGTGCTTTGCCAGACATTGCTTTTATATGCTTTAACCAGTCACAAAAACGTTTATGAATTCACTGATTCGACGTGGTTGGATTCGCGCCCTGAAAAGGCGCGTTCCCCACATTCAAAAATTAAAACAGGTAGTTGTATTATTAGCAGTCTGCATATTTTGTATTAGCTGTAGCAAGGTGTCATCTACTGTAACCAATCCCTGGAAAACAATAACTTTACCTTCAGAAGCAATTTTTTCCGATGTTGCCTTTACTAATAACCCAGATCGCGGTTGGTTAGTTGGTACTCAGGCAAACCTCTTTGAAACTAATGATGGAGGCGAAACTTGGTCGCAAAAAGCCTTAAACTTAGGAGAGGAAAAAGTTGCTCTCGAAGCAGTTAGCTTTTATGGAGATGAAGGCTGGATTGTCGGTCAACCCTCAATCTTGTTACACACAGAAGATGGAGGCGATAGTTGGTCGCGCATTCCTTTAAGTAGTAAGTTACCAGGTGCGCCCTTAGATATTCTCGCTTTGGACAACTCCTCGGCTGAGATGGTAACAAACCTAGGAGCTATCTATAAAACTCAAGATGGTGGTAAGAACTGGAAAGCCTTGGTAGAAGGTTCTGTGGGTGTAGCCAGAAACATTCACCGTTCTAATGATGGTAGATATGTGGCAGTTTCAGCTAAAGGTAACTTTTATTCGACTTGGGAACCTGGCGATACCGAGTGGACTCCTCACCAACGAACTTCTTCCCGCCGTTTGCAAAATATGGGCTTTAATGAAGATGGTAGTCTGTGGTTACTTGCCCGTGGTGGGCAAATTCAATTTAGCGAATCAGCTGAAGATTATGAAGCATGGGGAGAACCGATCTATCCCGAATTTTCAACTAGTTGGGGTTTTTTGGATGTTGGTTATCGCACTCCTGAAGAAATTTGGCTAGCAGGAGGTAGTGCTAATCTATTAGTAAGTCCCGATGGTGGTCAAACTTGGTCGAAAGATCGCGATGTAGAAAATGTCCCCTCTAATTTTTACAAAGTAGTTTTTGTTTCGCCCCAGAAAGGCTTTATTCTAGGTGAAAGAGGAACAATACTTAAATATGTCCCCGAAGCTGGTGCTGCTGCTTAGAAATTTTTTAGCAACACTTTCTAGTTGTAGGCAGATACCTTTGTTTCGTATTATGTAAATTATGTAGAAAGCTTTAAAACTTTTAATAAGGAGAGATAAAACTTATGGCAGGCGATACTGGAGAACGTCCATTTTCCGATATTATTACCAGCGTTCGTTACTGGGTAATCCACAGCGTAACTATTCCGATGCTATTTATTGCAGGATGGTTATTTGTCAGTACTGGACTGGCTTACGATGCTTTCGGTACTCCTCGTCCCAACGAGTATTTTACTCAGGATAGAATTGAGTTACCAGTTGTTAGCGATCGCTTTAATGCGAAAGAGCAAATTAAAGAATTTAATCAATAAAACTTTTGATAAAGAAAGTAGGTAAAAAAATATGACCAGTAATAATCCCAATCAACCCGTTTCTTACCCCATCTTTACCGTTAGATGGTTGGCAATTCATACTCTAGCAGTACCCACTGTATTCTTTTTAGGGGCGATCGCCTCGATGCAATTTATTCAACGATAGGAGAACAACTCAAACTTATGGAAAGAAATTCAAACCCCAATAAGCAGCCAGTAGAACTTAATCGCACCTCCCTTTACTTAGGGTTACTTTTGGTTGCAGTTCTCGGCATCCTTTTCTCTAGTTACTTCTTTAACTAGAGCGACATTCTGAATGATTTAATAATTAATAGCAAGTAGGAGTTTTAGAATAATGTTTGCAGATGGAAGAATTCCTTTGTGGATTGTCGCCACAGTAGCTGGCATGGGTGTCATTGCAGTTGTTGGTATCTTTTTCTACGGTGCTTATGCTGGTGTTGGCTCTGCAATGTAGAAATGTAGAGTCGCATACTATCTCAATACACCTTAAAAAGTAGAATAAACAAATATTAGAAACCGCCCAGTATTTTGACTAGGCGGTGTTTTTTTATGTTGTTGATTTTTGATGTTTGATTGCTATATTTTGTAATCGTATTGTAACAAAGCGATCGCTGTTTTTGATTAGAAATTTTTCAAGCTGCGTTAAATTCTTTCCAAACTAATACCTAGCCTGTGGGGTGGGCAAAATGTAATACTAGCAAATTATCGTTTCTCCGAATAGCTTATTGCCCACCAATTAAACCTATAATCGACATCAACATCTAATTACAGTGAGCATCAACACATTAATCCGCTCTAAAAAAACTAAGTCTTTGTCTGAAATATCCCGTATCTTCTCCCAGAACTCAACTCTTAATTTTTCTACTCGTTCTGTTTCTTCTTGCTCCGTCTTTACGCTGAGGAAACCGTTGACTCGCAGACGGTGCGCTTTCTCATTCGGATGCAGAGTTTTTGTTGACGGTTAATTGTAGTTTTTGAGTCATTCTTCCCATCGTGGCACGAGAAATATTAATGCCTGACTTCTCATAAAGCATTTGGCATAGTTCATCAATCAAGTAATCTTTAAGTCAGGAAAGTAGCTTGAATAGAAAAGGCAAGCAACACAATATATAGTCTGTTTTCGGGATTTTGACTGGATTGTGTACTAAGGGTAATTGATAATAATTTTCCAAGCTTTGATGTGGCTGAAGCTGGCAATTTTTAGCGAGATTATTAAATAGGATTTACTTTTTTAAAACCAGCAAGCCAGAGTGAGTGAATTTTACTTAAGTTGATAATAGTTGATTTTTGTTAACGCTACTTTGAGCTAGCTAAAGTTATAATATTAACAAAATAATTATATCTTTGATTCCAACTTACAAACATTAAAAAACGTTAATCAAAAGCATTTATCTGAGAGCGAAGTTTTCTTGTAGAGCATCTTTTTTTTCTAGATTAAAAAAATAATTAATCATCATACTAAACTACTAATTTGGAAGTGTGGAGTTAGTAGTTGAGGGTCTAGAGAGGCGATCTATAACCATAATAAATGATTTAAAAGTTAATAAATTTATCAAACAAAGTTAGCGCGATCGCTCGCAACCGCGCTTCGTAGACGTAACTACCAACAACTTAAATAAAACAAGAATAAAAGTATAAATTTTTTAACATTTACTCGACTAAGAGTGACTGTTACTTTTTGGTGTTGCTGAATTTTGACAACAGACAATAATACATATTAATTATACCACTTAAGCATAAATATTTGCTTAATAGAGTTAGGGATTTTTCTCAGCAACAATACATAGTTTATTCAGCGAGCATTTATTAACTTTTCAGCTAGCTCGATCACCATAATAAGTGAATCAAAAGACAACTAGATTTAACTTTTACTAATTGAGGATAAGACTATGAAACGCCTTTTAATTATGACAATAACAACATTAACAGCTATGGGGATCGCTTCGCCTTTATTAGCCCAAACAAGAATTACCACCAACACTGGAATGGCAAGAGAAATTCTAGCGATAACTCCCTATGATTTGGTCACAGGAAGCTACCAAGGTCGTTTTGCCAATCAAGGAATTCCTTCTGCTGGTAGATTTACAACTGCCGTTCGCACTAACAAAATTCAAGCAGAAGATTTGGTTGAAGCTGCAATTGCCCAACGCAGGTTATCCGCAGAAACTTTGAACGATCGAAGCTATATTAGTCATGTTGAAGCTATCTTGAATAACTTAGATAGAAACTAATCATTTAGCATTGAGCATTAAAGATTTCTGAATATTTTGACTTGGTTGACTGCAAAAAACTCCACTGAAATATGCTGGAGTTTTTTATAAAACATATCAACCGTAACCTCACGAGTTCTTCAAGTTGTTAGTTTAATCTCAAGGTAAAAGACGAGGGACTTTTGTAGGGGAGGCGACGAAATGTTATTTCGCCAATTATATGACAGCCGATCGAATACTTATACATATCTACTAGCCGATTTAGAATTAAAAGAAGCAATTCTCATCGATCCTGTTTTAGAACAAGTCCAACGAGATTTAACCTTGCTTCAAGAGTTAGGATTAAGTCTGCGTTACTGCTTAGAAACCCATATTCATGCCGACCATATTACAGGTACGGGGAAACTTAGAGAGTTAACAGGCTGTTTGAGTATTATCCCAGAAAATGCGAGGGCTAGTTGCGCCGATCGCTATATTCAAGATGAAGAAGATTTGGAATTGGGTTCGATGGTTATCGAAGCGATCGCGACTCCTGGACATACAGACAGTCACATGGCTTATTTAGTCAATGGAGTAAGTGTCCTAACAGGAGATGCTTTATTTATTCGTGGTTGTGGCCGAACTGACTTCCAAGGCGGAGATGCTGGGAGGCTATACGATTCAGTAACCAAAAGACTATTTACTCTACCCGATGCAACTTTAGTTTATCCCGGTCATGACTATCGCGGACATACAGTTTCGACAATTGGTGAAGAAAAACAGTGGAATCCTCGCTTTGTTGGTAGAGATAGAGCTAACTTTATTCAGTTTATGAATCAGCTTAATCTTCCTCATCCGCAAAAAATGATGGAAGCACTACCCGCCAACCAAAATTGTGGAAATGTTATTGCCATGGACAGAGCAGATTTTGCTACTGCGGATTCTTAATAACTATTAAACAGATGAATAAGTCAATAAAGAGAATGATGTTAACTTGGCAACGACTCGGAACGATGCTGGCACTAGGTACAACTCTCTGGGGGACAACTATTGCAGCCACTAAAGCAGTTCAACTAGCTGATGGGACAGTCGCCTTTGCCAAACCACCCCGATTGCTTAATGCCATTACTACTTTTAGGGCTGCTAGAGCCTGGGGAGCTAAATATTATTTCACCTTAATTTTACCGCCAAACGCAGACGAACCATTACAAAAGGTCACTATCAATCTGCGTCGAGGAGCGGATGATATCGACTATCGACTCGATAAGACGATCGCAGCAGTGGGAACGGCCAGAAACAGAACCGAAGAAATTGCGATCGCCAGTGCTACCTTTGATGAAGAAACAGAAACCATGACGGTAATTTTTGCCGAGCCGATATCTCCTGGAACCACCTTTACCGTTGGCTTAAGACCCAAACGCAATCCAGATTTAGGTGGTACTTATCTATTTGGGGTTACTGCTTTTCCTGCTGGGGAGAAATCACAAGGAATCTATTTAGGTTCGGCTCGTTTGCAATTTGACGATGCTAGCGATTTTGATTTTGACATTTAATGACTGGTGTCAATAGAAAAATGACTTGGATTACTGGACATCTTTTAGCATTACTGATCGGTCTTAGTTTGGGATTGATTGGGGGTGGTGGCTCAATTCTGGCAGTACCAATTCTGGTTTATGTTTTGGGTATAGAAGTCAAGACAGCGATCGCTATGAGCCTGGCAATTGTCGGTATCGTCAGTTTAATCGGGGTAATTCCCCACTGGCAACAGGGCAACGTTAATCTCAAGACTGCCATTAGTTTTACCCCACCTGCTATGTTAGGAGCGTTTTTGGGAGCGCGTTTAGCTGCCTTACCATTGATTACCAATACCTTTCAACTAATGTGCTTTGCGGTGATGATGCTGGTTGCTAGCTATTTCATGATTCGCAAGCCACAAGAGATTTTTAGCGATCGCGTAGAGTTATCTATTCCTACAAAACATCCTACAAAACATCAACCCAGATCTCCTTGGATAGCGATCGTTTTAGAAGGATTGGGCGTAGGCATCCTAACTGGCTTTGTAGGTGTAGGAGGAGGCTTTGCCATCATTCCTGCTTTAGTACTGTTAGGAAAAATACCAATGAAAGAAGCGATCGGTACATCGTTGCTAGTTATCGCTTTCAAATCAGCTACGGGTTTGATTGGCTACTTGAATCAAGTAAGTATTAATTGGCATTTAATGTTTACCTTTACCACCGTAGCAATCTTAGGTGTAATCTGGGGAGCCTACTTTGCGGGCAAAATTCAAGGTGCAAAACTACAAAGGGCTTTTGGCTATTTTTTGATTGCTGTGGCAATTTTTATCCTAATCAAACGCTAACACTTATCTACGAACTATTAAGGAGATTGTAACATGACTCAAACTAACCAACTTCAAGAAATCAATGCTATTACTCTTAAAAAATGGCTCGAACGCCAAAAAGCTTTGTTAATTGATGTTAGAGAACCTGCTGAATTTGTTTCCGAACACATTCGGGGGGCTAAACTAATGTCTCTTGCTAATTTCGATCCGACACTTATTCCTCAAGATGGCAACCAAAAAATTGTGTTGCAATGTCAGTCTGGCAAACGTTCGGCACAAGCAGCTCAAAAAATGTTCGAGGCAGGATTTAGCGAGGTATTTCATCTTCAGGGGGGTTTACCTACTTGGAAAGCTGCGGGATATCCTACCGAAGTCAATAAAAATGCCCCAATTAGTATGTTCCGTCAAGTGCAAATTGTGGCTGGCTCATTAGTCTTTTTAGGAACTGTATTGGGAGCTTTTGTTTCTCCCTGGTTTTTAATCCTTAGTGGCTTGGTTGGCGGTGGTTTAGTATTTGCTGGAGTCAGTAATACCTGTGCGATGGCAATGCTGCTAGCAAAATTACCCTACAATCAAAAAGCAGTAAATACAGGAGAGATTGTTCTTTAAGTTAATTCAAGTCTCATTAAACGTCTACTCATATTTCTTTAATTACGTCTGTGGCAAGTTTGAACCGATCGCAACACGCCAACTTTTCCCATCCCAGTCAGCAACTACCTATTTTTCGAGTGCAGAATATTAGTAAAGTCTATGAAATGGGGGAAGTTTCCGTTCGAGCATTAAAGAATGTTAACCTCGATTTACAGGCAGGAGAACTCGTAGTCTTACTCGGTGCTTCTGGTAGTGGCAAATCTACCTTACTCAATATTCTAGGTGGTTTAGACGTTCCTACTACAGGGAAAGTTATGTTTGGTCAGCGCGATCTTACCCAAGCAGGCGATCGCGCTTTGACTAACTTCCGACGGGAATGCGTTGGTTTTGTGTTTCAGTTTTATAATCTGATTCCCAGTCTGACGGCTAGAGAAAACGTGGCTCTCGTTACTGAAATCGCCTCCCATCCCATGCGTCCCAGAGAAGCTTTAGCCCTAGTCGGATTAGACCATCGCTTAGATCATTTTCCCGCTCAACTATCGGGAGGAGAACAACAACGAGTTGCGATCGCACGGGCGATCGCTAAACGTCCCCAGGTATTACTGTGTGATGAACCTACAGGTGCATTAGATTTTCAAACGGGTAAGTTGGTCTTGCAAGTATTAGAACGAGTCAATCGCGAGTTAGGCACAACTATTGCCGTAATTACTCACAATGCAGGTATTGCGGCGATGGCAGATCGAGTTATTACCATGCGTAGTGGTGAAATTATCGCAATCAAGTCAAATGAAATCAAAATTTCACCAGAAGATTTGGAATGGTAATCTTTTTCGGAGAGACAAGGCATGCCTTGTCTGTATAGGAGTTCGGAGTTCGGAGTTGCTGACTATTAAAAATTTAGGGTCAAGTTGAAGCCACAGCGGATTTGGATTCTTTATGAAGAATATGTTTATAATCTGAATCTAGCCAGCATTGGGGTAAAGCTTCACCTGAAGGAAAAACTAACTCAGATTTCATAAATGTTTCTGGATCTTGCATTTCTTGTCCTGCATGAAATCGACCCAAAACTTCTTGTTTAAAAGGATCGTAGAGGTTTTGCACTTCAAGTATTTCTACCAACTCACCATGAGATTTTGATTTGAGAAACATAAAGCCTCCCTGGTTATTGAACCTTGGATGTTTCCTTAATTCTAGCGTGGGTAATTGAGGCGAAATATAAAGGACTGTGAAGTTAGTCGTTAGATGAATCCTCTTAATTTGAAACTATTTCGAGATTTATGGCAGGCAAGAGAACAGGTGATTGCGATCGCTCTCGTAGTCGCCTGTGGTATTGCTAGCTTTGTGATGGCGAGGAGTGCCTACACATCCCTAACTCTGACCCAAAATACTTATTACAATGAATATCATTTTGCCCAGGTTTTTGCCTCTCTCAAACGCGCTCCAGAATCTCTAAAAGAGCAGATAGCAGAGATCTTTCATCAACCCCATTTTAACCTATGTGGGGGAGATGTTGTCCGGCTCGAATTTCTATCTCGAACTGAGCGATCGCTCCCAACAGATTAAACAGCAACGCTCTCCCATACTTGTGATGATAATAAAATCGGTCTTGAACTCAAGCCGGGACATTTAGCTGTGAAAAGGGTTTAGATATTAGGGGTTAGCTCTGAGGAGAAACCAATAAGTTTTGATTCGCAACCTAACCCACCATTAATAATAGTGTTAAATATTTATTAGTGTGACCTATTAAACCAGTTAATTTGCTGGGAGTACCGAATCGGTGAGTGAGACAGTATCCATGACTGACAGTGGGATGCAAGGCGATAATCGCAGCATCACAATTGAAAAGGATGCCATCAGGAGTGCCATTATTTCTGGTGATGGCAATAAGGTTGTTATCTACCACTATCAACTAGAACGTCAGGTTGAAGAAGAGAAAACTTCTCACCCAGGAGAAATAGGTCCTAATCCCTACAAAGGACTACTAGCATTTCAGTCAGAAGACGGCGATCGCTATTTTGGACGAGAGGAACAAATCGAAAAGCTGTGGAATCTGTTTCGTACTCTCCATGAAAACATTACTCAACCAGAAGCGCCATTACGTTTACTGCCCATTTTGGGACCATCTGGTTGTGGGAAATCTTCCCTAGCACGGGCTGGTTTAATCCCAGAATTAGCACGCCGTCCCCTACCCGGTAAAAGTCAAGCGCGGGTGGTGGTGCTTGTCCCTGGAACCCATCCTGTGGAAGCTTTAGCGACAGTGTTGGCGCGGGTGGCGACTAATGACCAAACCCCAGTGGCTAAAACGAAGGAATTTGAGCAAGTATTAAAAGAAACTAGTAATACTACTACAGATACGATTATTTATGATGGCTTACGGCGAATAGCCAATGTTCTCCCAGAGATTGCTGTATCGCCCCTAGTGGTGTTGGTAGACCAGTTTGAAGAAGTCTACTCCCTTTGTGAAGATACAAAAGAACGACAAATATTTATTGAAAACCTAATTCATGCCGCAGCGGATCGCGCTGGTGGTGTATCAGTGATTATCACCCTCCGTAGTGATTTTCTCGGAGAAACCCAAAGACATCCAGCCCTGAATCAAGTAATTGCCAAACAAGGTGCGATCGTCCCGGCGATGAGTGAAGAGGAGCTGCGACGGGCAATTACCAAACCAGCAGAAATGGCTGGACATCCCCTGGATGAAGCTGTAGTCATCCTCTTACTTCAGGATACAGAAGAGCGGGAAGGAGCATTGCCCTTGCTCCAGTTTGCCTTAACCCGCATCTGGGAGGGGCGAAAAAAAGGTGTTGAACCCATCAAGACACTGGAAGATATTGGCGGTGTGGGGGGGCATTAGCAGATGAAGCTCAACGTATTTATCAAAGCCTCAATGATGAAGAGAAGAAAATTGCTCGGCGGGTATTTCTGGGATTAGTGCAACTAGGAGAAGGAACCAGCGACACCCGTCGCCGTGCTAATGTTAATAGTTTGGTTAGTTACAAAGATGAACCAGAATATGTCAAAAGGGTGATTGAGAGGTTTGCTAACCCTGGTGTGCGATTGGTCACTCTCTCGTCAGAGCAAGGAACTGAAACCGCAGAAGTCACCCACGAAGCATTATTTGCCAATTGGGGACAAATGAAAGAATGGCTGGATAGCAGTCGCAGCGACATTCGCTTTCAACGCCACTTGGATGAAGCGGCCTTGCATTGGCATGAAAATGGTCGTCCAGAGGGGAATCTGTGGCGTCCGCCAGATTTAGATTTATTGGGGGAATATCACGAGCGAGCCAGTGATAATATGACACCGTTGCAGGTGGAATTTTTCAATGCTTCCCAGCAGGCAGAGAATGCACGGAATCGTAATCGGAAACTAAGTATTGCTGGATTGATTGTAGGTTTAGTGGTGATGAGTACAACAACAGTACTTGCAGCTTGGCAATGGCGACAAGCAGAAATCACCAAAAGTGAGGCCATTGCTCGCTCTGCCGAACTACTTTTTGAGAAAGGGGAAAATTTTGAGGCATTAGTAGAAAGTTTACGAGCAGGAGTATCAGCACACCATCTCAAAGCTAAACCCTCAAGACAATTAATTAATCCGTTGCAACAAGCAGTTTTTGGGGTGAGGGAACGGAATACTTTGGCAAGGCATCGCAATTATGTCAGTAGCGTCAGTTTCAGCCCCGATGGTCAAACCTTGGCTTCTGGCAATGGTGACAAGACAATCAAACTCTGGGATGTGGCGACGGGTAAGGAACTTCGCACCCTTGAGGGGCATAGTCATGAGGTCAGTAGCGTCAGTTTCAGCCCCGATGGCCAAACCTTGGCTTCTGGCAGTGCTGACGGGACGATCAAACTCTGGAATCTAGAGACGGAGGAGGAACCCCGCACCCTTGAGGGGCATCGCCATGAGGTAACAAGTGTTAGTTTCAGCCTAGATTGCCAAACCTTGGCTTCTGGTAGTAATGACAACACGATCAAAATCTGGGATGTGGAGACGGGTAATGAACTCCACACCCTCTCTGGGCATGAGTTTAGGGTCACAAGCGTCAGTTTCAGCCCCGATGGCCAAACCTTGGCTTCTGGCAGTGATGACAACACGATCAAAATCTGGGATGTGGAGAGGAGGAAGGAATCCCGCCCCCTCTCTGAGCATCGCAATATTGTCAGTAGCGTCAGTTTCAGCCCCAATGGCAAAGCCTTGGCTTCTGGCAGTTATGACGGGACGATCAAAATCTGGGATGTGGAGACAGGTAATGAACTTCACACACTCTCTGGGCATCGCAATATTGTCACAAGCGTTAGTTTCAGCCCCAATGGCCAAACCTTGGCTTCTGGCAGTGCTGACGGGACGATCAAACTCTGGAATCTAGAGACGGAGGAGGAACTCCGCACCCTTGAGGGGCATAGCAATATTGTCACAAGCGTTAGTTTCAGCCCCGATGGCCAAACCTTGGCTTCTGGCAGTAATGACAAGACGATCAAACTCTGGGATCTGGAGACGGAGGAGGAACCCCGCACCCTCCCTAGGCATGATGACTGGGTCAGTAGCGTCAGTTTCAGCCCCGATGGTCAAACTTTGGCTTCTGGCAGTTATGATGGGACGATCAAAATCTGGGATCTGGAGACGGAGGAGGAACCCCGCACACTCTCTGGGTATGGCAATTATGTCCTCGGTGTTAGTTTCAGCCCTGATGGCCAAACTTTGGCTTTTGGCAGTCATGACAACACAATCAAAATCTGGGGTGTGGAGAGGGGTAAGGAACTCCTCACACTCTCTGGGCATGATGACTGGGTCAGGAGCGTCAGTTTCAGCCCCGATGGCCAGACTTTGGCTTCTGGCAGTCATGACAAGATGATCAAACTTTGGAATGTGGCGACGGGGGAGGAACTTCGCACCCTCTCTGGGCATAGCCATGAGGTCTATAGCGTCAATTTCAGCCCTGATGGTCAGACTTTGGCTTCTGGCAGTGCTGACAATAAAGTAATTTTGTGGAACTTAAGCTTATGGGATGTAAGTTTTAAGGATTTACTGAAGCGTGGTTGCGATCAGGTAAGTGGTTATTTGTCTAACCCTCATGTTAATCTCACCAATAAAGACAGGGATCTTTGTGATGGCATTGGCACTCAAAAGTAGCTTACAGAAGGGATTCATGGTACTTACAAAAGGTGATTCGCCATTGAAGCTAGGTGAAAGATCGCTTCTTGAAGGCGATCGCTCCAAAAGTTTCCCAGTTGTGCTTGCTGAGGAGCGATCGCCTTTCCTGAGTTTTCCCCAATTAAATGCGATCGCAATTAGGGAACACCAAAAAATAAATTATCCGTTTAAAAAACCAGATCGAATAACACCATGAAAAAAATCCTCATCCTCGCCGCCAACCCCAAAAACACAAGTAATCTGCGCCTAGATGAAGAGGTGCGGGAAATCAAAAACACACTTGCTATATCTCCCAATCGAGACCAATTTCAAATCATCACAGAATCTGCGGTACGAGTGGACGATCTAACCCGCTTCCTGTCTAACCATCAACCAACAATTGTTCACTTTTCCGGACATGGCTCGGGTACTGATGGATTAGCCTTGGAAGATAATTCTGGGCACATGCAACTGGTAAGTACACAAGCCCTGGCAAAGCTATTTGATTTGTTTCAGTCACAGGTTGAATGTGTTTTACTCAATGCCTGCTACAGCGAAGAACAAGCCACAGCAATTCACCAACATATTGATTGCGTAGTGGGGATGAATCAGGCGATTGGAGATCCAGCGGCAATTAAGTTTAGCGTCGGATTTTATACTGCTTTATTTGCTGGAAGGAATTATGAAGATTGTTTTCAAATGGGTTGTACCTCTATTGATTTGCAGGGGATTCCAGAGTATTTAACCCCTGCGATCAAAATTAGGCGACGGCGTTATCAAAGAGAAAAGCCCACAAATCCAGTAAAATCCGATCGGGACAATGATATGAATAATGATCACAAAGGCGGGCAAAACCGCTCAGTTTCTATTGGGGGTAGTGTCACTGGTAGCGCAATTCAAACAGGAGATTACGACACTGCCAACATAAATTTTCAACCAGTCAGTTTACCCGCACCTACAAGCGTCAACATACAAGCAGAACTCAACGCCTTACGTGAGATACTGGCAAAATTAGAAAGCTCAGACCGTCGTAAAATTGACAATGCCTTTGAAGACGCCCAGGAGGAGCTAAATAAGCCACAGCCAGATAAAGATGAGGTGGGTCAAGCATTAGACCGAGCGTTGAAATATGCCAAGAAAGCCGAAGGGTTTGCCTCTGCGATGGAAAAACTTCAGCCTCACCTCACTAAAACTACTGCTTGGTTAGGTGATAATTGGCACAAGCTGCTAAGTTTGGTGAATTTAACAATTTAACGTTGGTAAATTGGTTGTGAGACAGAATCCTCTTGAATGTCATTTAATTCTAAAGATTTAGTCTCATTTATAATTAGTGAGTGAGTGTTAAAAGTTACACCCTAACGGGAATCATGAATCCCCTCAATTTAAAACTATTTAGAGACTTATGGCATGCAAGAGGACAGGTAATTGCGATCGCTCTTGTCGTCGCCTGTGGTATTGCTAGTTTTGTGATGGCGAGGAGTGCCTACACATCTCTAACTCTGACTCAGAATACTTATTACAATGAATATCATTTTGCCCAGGTTTTTGCCTCTCTCAAACGCGCCCCTGAAACTTTAAAAAGACAGATTGCGGATATCCCAGGAGTAACCCAAACTCAGACTCGTATCGTAGTAGATGTTACCCTTGATGTTCCAGGCTTACCCGAACCAGGTACGGCAAGATTAATTTCTATTCCCGAACAACAGGTATCGATACTTAATATACTTAATGAGCCTTTTATCCGCGAAGGACGCTACATCGAATCAGGAAGGGGTAATGAGGTACTGATAAG
>JASJEI010000317.1 GCA_030064795.1 Pleurocapsa sp. MO_226.B13
GTAGGTCGGGATAATTAAACTCAACTATGTTTACTTTTGTCAAGTAGATTTAATCCTTTGATTGATATTAAGTTGAAGCGAATTTACATTTTGTTACATACTTCAGGTTATTTATGTCTGTCTACTTAGCGTGTAAACCTAGATTCAAGTCCAGGATTAGAGGCAATAAAACGGGACATTTCATCTGGATAACCTGCGACGATAACGACTAAACGCTCTCTGTAATCTTCCATTCGCTTTAATAAAGTATCGATCGCTTCTTGTCCAAAATCTTTACCAGCATCTTCAGGTTTTAAAGTATAAGCTTCATCAATAAATAGTACGCCATCCAAAGCAGATTCAATTAATTGGTCTGTTTTTTGTGCTGTATGACCTATATATTGAGCTACCATCCCAGAACGATCGGTTTCGATACAATGACCTTTTTTCAGAATACCTAGTTCTCGATAAATTTTACCGATTAAACGCGCTACTGTTGTTTTTCCCGTACCAGGAGAAGCACAAAATACTAAATGCAGCGTAATTGGAACTTTTGACAATCCTAGTTCTTGTCTTTTTTGCTGTATTTTAAGAAAATTGATTAAATTGTTGATTTCTGATTTAAGCTGTTTTAGTCCTATTAAATCATTTAATTCTTGTAAAAGATTTTCGATATTATCTAAATTTGGTTGACCAGATTTTAAAACTATATCTTTTGGCTTGTGTTGTGTTTTTTTGGCAGAATTTAATGGAGTTTTATTTTGTCTTGATTGTTGTTTTAATAATTCCAATTCTCGATCAATACCAGGACTATATTTATCAAAAGCACCCAAACTGTACATATTACTATACATATTATTAATACTCCTATTGAGTGATAACTTTCAGTATCCTAAATTATATTGATATATAAATGCTGTGACTACGATCTATTGTGTTTGAGTTAAAAACTAACCGTATTCCTGTCTTCCCTTTCCCCAGTCATCCCACACTATTGAATGTAAAAACCTACTCTTGAGAGCAGTTTTTTAGGCTATTTGTAGCCCATTTAAAAGGTCGCGTCGTTGGATTATCCAACGCTTGAGGCGACCGTAGAGAAACGGTATAATTAGTCTAGAGAAAAAAAGCGATCGCCCTGCTTGAAAAGGGCAATCGCTTTAATAAAATCAGCTAATTATCAATTATTCATTGAAAAACTAGACAAAGACAAAATGATCGGGATTGGACAAGAAACCATCGGGAGTATTGCCGACAATTGCTAAGTCGTCACCGTTGGTAGAAATTAATGCGCCAGCATCGGTTTGAGTAATTTCTAAATCTTCAAATCCGATACCCAAACCAGCAATACCGATGACATCTTCACCGCTAGTAAAGTCGTTTATCGTATTGGGAGATTCGGGAATTGCACCGTTAGCGATCCAGAATTGGTCTGCACCTAAGTTGCCGTTGATGCTGTTACCGCCACCAGTCAGGGCAAAGATGCGATCGTCTCCATCGTCGGCAAAAATGCGATCGCCTTCGGCATCGCTTCGCGTAGCGCCTTCTCCCAGAATAATCGTATCGCTACCGCTTCCTGCGTAGATACGGTTACTACCATCGCCTGTAGAAAGATCGAGTAAATCGTCACCCGAACCTGCAAAGACTAAGCCATTGCTACCAGTAATTTCTAGTTCATCCGCTTCTGTAGTACCAAAGACAGGATCTAAACTAGTATCGGTGTTGCCGTTGCCATCGCCACTAATACCATCTCCGCTACCATCGCCGTTATTGCCATTGCCATTGTTGCCGTCATCAGTACCTTCTCCAGAGAGAACGGTATCATCGCGGAAAGCGAGGTTTTGAATGCGAGTGTCTGATTCAGGGGGAACGTCTTCATTGTTAAAAGGAGTTTCACTGAAATTATCAACCAGATATTCAGCTAAAGCATCTTGTTCCGTACCGTCGGGGGCAAAAGTCGCTTCTCCAGTACGCGGATCTTCCTCCTCTAGATCTAAATCTACCCGATCGCGATCGGGGAAGGGATAGTCATCACCACCGTCGGCTAAAAAGCCCAGAGTGACTAAGCGGAAAGTGCGACTGCCCTCGCCTACAAGTTCTCCAGCTTCGACTACAGTATCGATAATATTACCGTCACCATCTTTAATTGCTAGAGATTGAACGCGATCGCCAGAGGGCAGACTGGCATCAAAACTAAACTCGATACCTGCTACTTGAGGGAATTGTCCTGGAGTCGCGCCTGATTCTGTTGCAGCTACGCCATGTTCGATAATTTCTAGCAGTTCTTCGGCAGTTACGGTTAACAGAGTCAAGCCGTTATTAAAACGCAGGCTGTTACTGATATCTAACTGAGAAATGTCTCCTTCTTCTTTACCCGCTAGTTCGTTAGCTTGAGTGGGAAGTCTTTCAACGTCTTCCGCATTAGTCGAACCAGGAGGGGCAACCACCGTACCGATGCTGTCGCGGATACCACCACCGTTTTTAATCGAGATGACTACTTCTGAATCTACTTCTTGGGCGAGGGCTAAATTCGCATCGGCGGTTAGATTACCCAGATTGGTTTCTTGGGTACGGACATCTTCTCGGATACCGTTGAGAAATACTTCGCTACTGCCAAAGATATTACCATCCTGTTCGGCAATCACTTGCGAGAGGCTATCGGTAACTTCAACTACTTCTGGATCGGGAGTTCCGTTGACTGCGGTTACACCTTGATCATCGGTAGCATAAGCCCCGCTAATTTCAGGGTCAATACTTTCGGGAATAATTACCCCATTTTCATCGAAGTCTACCACCAAACGACCGAGATACTTATAGTTACCATCGGTATTAACTACTGCAATGGGATTACCGTCGGCTGCGGTATTGATAATGGGGTAGACTCCATCGGCTTCATCTCCTGCCCGTAGTCGGTCGGTATCGTCGGCTAACAAGGTATTTGAACCACCAGCGACGATAATATCTACATCTGTTAGTAGGGTAGATAGCTGTTCTTCGATGGCGATCTGCTGCATATGCGCCAGCAACACTACCTTGTCAAGTTCGGGGTTAGCTGCCAATAACTCGTCAACCGAAGCCTGAATTTCTGCTGCCAAAGCTGCAATGTCTTCGGGGTTATCGGAACTAAATTCAATGGGGCTAATAGTCACATCCCCTGGAGAAGCAATACTATCTAGAGTGGGAGTTGTAGCCCCGACTACGCCAATCTGTTCGCCATTAACAGTAATGATAGTGCTACCAGCTAAGCTATTGGGAATTTCGCTAGCTTCTTGTCCGTCTTCTACGACTAAGGGTGCGAGGTCTTCATCAGTACTAAAGTCTAGATTAGAACTGAGGTAAGGAAAAGCGGTTCCTGGATACTCATCTTCTTCATCGGCAGCAATTAAGTCGGCAACAGTCCCCGTACCAAAGTCAAATTCGTGGTTGCCTAATGCGATCGCTTCAAACCCCAATGCGTTTTGAATTAAGATATCACCTCGTCCTTGACCGCCAAAAGCTTCTTGACTGCTAGCAAAGAATGGCCCTGGGATATAGGCATCACCAGAGGAGAGAGTAACGGTGTTTTCGTAGTCAGCTACTCCATCGCCATCGGCATCTTCATCTCGGAGGGCATTGAGTACGGCACTAAAGTTATCCGCATTATCTAAGGCTGGAATACCTGCTTCTTGGTCGGCTGCGTGAAGTAGTTGTAGAGTGTATGTTCCGTCTTGGTTCATCTCATCACCATTGTTATTGTCGCTGCCGCCATCGTCCATAGCAGTCAGATCGATCTGATAAACGCTAACCGTACCGCTGACTTCATTAGATACGGTTAAAAGTGGTGTTCCGTTGGGACTTTCTTCGGCGGGGATAAACTGCAAACCTTCAGGGGCAAGGTCTAGTGCGTCTCCCGTTTCTTCATCGATGGGGTTGATATACTGTACGAATTTAGCTTCGGCAGGTTGGCTAATGTCGTACACCATGATTCCACCCGTTCTTTCTAAACCGACAAAGGCATAGGTTTTACCATCTATTTCGCCGACTACCACCCCTTCTGGTTCTGCACCCTTAGCATCGCTACGAGTATCAAAGGAATCTATCGTACCGTTAGAATTGAATATTTCGGGTACTTGTTCGGCAGTGATTTGGGCAAAGTCGTCGCCACTATCAAAGACAATGTTACCGTTAGCGTCGCGGATACTAAAGGAACGTCCGCCATAGGAGACTAATTGGTCATAGTCGCCATCGCCGTCGATATCGCCATCAATAGTCGAGACTTCTAAACGTCCGATTTCCTCATCGGTTTGTAACTCCTCGGCATTGGGAAAAGCATCGGGGTCTAGTTCTAGATCTTCGACTCTTTCGTCTTCATCTCTAGCATCTCCTTCATTAGCGGTAACGTAATAAACTTCCCCATCTACTTCGTAGGCTGCAATACTATCTGGTTGATACAAGCCAAATACAGGCTGGTTGCCAATGTCAATGCCATCTTCGTCGCTGGAGTCTAATCCGTTAGATCGATCGAATTCAATGATGCCCAATACAGTCTGGATCGGATCGGGGTTAAAGGGAACCGAACCATCTACGGGTATTTCTTCATTCAGCAAGCCAAAGTCGTTATCGTTGATGACTGCAAGCGAACCATCATCGAGTAGTGCTAACCCTTCGGGCTTATCTCCTGCGGTATAACCGATTGAAGGTAGATTTAAGACCTGAGTTTTAGTTACAGCCTGGATCTCCATCTCTACCAAGTCATCGGGAGTCATGCTTTCTAAAGCGGTATCTTCTCCCGTAGCGGTAGATAAGTCCGTACCCAGGATATTAGTCGCCCCAGTTAAATCTACTTCAAAAATAAACTTCTCCGCATCGCTACCCGTACCCGAATCTCTCTCGATGACGTAAAACTTGCCATCACCTGCATAGACCGCATCGCCGATTTTATCTACTCCTGGCGAACCCTCTAAAAAGTAGACGTATTCTCCGACTGGTTCGCCTGTAGCGGGGTCTACTTCCAAAATTCGCAGTACTTGGGAGTTGCGGGAATTAAAATCACTCCTTTCATCTGCTGCTTCTGCTTCTGCATTGCTAACATCTGGGTTATCGATGGGACTTTGAATAAAGGCATACAAGTTACCATTATCGGTATTCAACGCCATCCCTTCAAAACCACGATTAGCGCGACGTTGGGCGTAGACCGCGGGTAGAGTCTCCGTACCGAAACTACCTTCGGGATGTCCGACGGATGCAGCCGTCCCCTGGGGAATAAAGCGATCGATTAATACACCGTGGGCATCGAAGTGATAAATGGCGGGGCGATATTCATCCGACAGCCAAAAACTACCGTCAGGGGCAACCAGAACCGACTCTAAATCTGCGCCAAAAGAATCGTTTTCCAAAGGATGACCATTAAGATCGACTGGTACTTCATCAGTATAAGCCGAACCTGGTTCGCCTGCTTGTAAGTTAGGTAAACCAGTAATAGGAGTATGTCCGTCTTCCCTAGTGAGAAAAATTTCTTCGGTAAGATCGAATTCTCCAGACTCGCGATCTAAGGTAAAACGAACCAATCTGGGTTGATAGTCTGGTAAAGGAAAAGGTCTTTCTACTTCGCCGTCGCCATCTACATCCGTCGGTTCGCCATTCGGCCCGCGATCGGGTGTAGCGATAAACTGTAGAAGACCATCATCAGTAGTGCCTTCATAATATAAACCCGACATCCCTCCTAGGAGGATCTCCTGTCCTGCGGGAGTTGTGCCTAATACTTCCTCGCTTAAATCCCAAGGATAGTTAGTTAACTGGGGTAAACCGCGACTATAATCTTTTAAACCCAAAGGTTGAATGTCGCTAACTTCTCCCGCTTCTAGATCGACAACGGCGATCGCATTATTTTCTTGAAGCGTTACAAATGCCTGAGTACTATCGGGACTGACAGTGATATATTCTGGTTCGGCATCATTAGCAAAGGTTACGCCAGGGAAAATTCTTACTCCCCGTCCCCGCAACTCTTCTTCCCGTCCGTTATAAGCGGTAAAATCGGCAGTAGTTACCGTAGCATTTTCTACCCCACCAGAGATATCGATAATGCTAATCGAACCTTCAGGATTAATCGTCGGATCGTCTTCGTCGGGTTCGCCTTCATTTGCCACTAGCACTTTAGTGCCATCGGGAGTAAACGTCACCATATCGGGTAACGCCCCTACGGTAACTTGATTTAAAACATTCCCTTCCGTGTCAAAGAAAACAATACTACCAAGGTCGTCTGCTGCTTCCCCTTCAATTGCTGCTGCTACGATACCATCTTTAATAGCAATACTGTTGATTCCCGCCCCTAAGTCTTCGATTGAAATAGCGTTGGTAAAAGTAGGATTAGTCGGATCGCTAAGATCTAAAATATCTATAGTGCTATTTGCACCGTTAATCACCCATAAATTTTGACTATCGGAATCGTAGGCAGTAATTTCCGCTGCCCCTTCATCAAAAATCCCCGAATCGTAGCGACCAATTTGTGTTAATTCAATAGAATTATTCATGTAAATTTGAGATAGAAAACTTAATAATTTTTAGAAAAGTTCTACAACTGGATTTCTGCTTGTAGTTTTAGCTTTCAACAAATACTAGATCTAACAATCCTTTTCAAAAGGAGTACCTTTCGCGCTTTTTGTCAACCAAAATCGAGTATTTATCTTGACGTTTGAGAAAAGCATCGTCTAAAATAAGAGCGATACAATTTCTTTACATCTTCCTAATTAAACTTAGGCAGCCAAAAACACACAAAATCCATTCCCCATCGTCTCAGGCACAAGTAAATAGTAGTTAAATTGATGGTTAAGAACTGTTTATAGAATTTCTTTGAATGGATAATTGTTTGGCTCGATCGAAGATCTTTTTGTTCTACGAAGAAATAAAAAGCGATCGCCTTTTTTATCGCATCATTCTATTTATTTCTCTGGCGATCGCATAATCGGGATGGTGCAACAAATTTGACATTGTTTTATTTACATCACCATTGATGGTAGAGACGCGATATATATCATCTCTACGAGGTTTTTCGATGATAATGATTTTGTGTACGCGATCGCATTTATCGATTCACATAATTTTTATTTGATGCCCATTTAAAATAATTTTTTATTGCCAATGATGCGATCGCATAATCGGGATATTGCAACAAATTTGACATTGTTTTATTTACATCACCATTGATGGTAGAGACGCGATATATCGCGTCTCTACGGGGTCGATCGATTGTATTTAATTTACATAATTTTCATCGTCTGTCCATTTGACGGGATTATTGATGATATATTGGCGGACATTATTTAATTCTCTTCCGTTGCGAATGATGCGATCGTAAAATCTGGGTTGCCAACGAAAAATATCATCATCATTTCTGCGACACCAACGAGTAACGGATGCTTTGTAGGCATGAACAATTGTTTGTAACGACCCTGGTTTTAATGGTGCAAATTTACTGGATTGTAGAGACGCGATATATCGCGTCTCTACGTTGTTTGGTCGGTTGATAATAATTATTCCATGTATGTGGTTGGGCATAATGACATATTCATCTAAACAAACACCATTAAAATGATTGGGTATATCCTGCCAATTTTTTAAGGCAATTCTTCCCACTTGAGAAAATTGCATTTGGGTATCTACAATATTGCCGAAATAACAAAATTTTTGATGGGTGCAAATGGTGACAAAATAATAGCCGTTTATTGAATAATCGTAATTGGGCAATCTGGTTGATTCGATGCGATATTTATTTTTATACAATGTCATGGTTTTGACGGACACATGAATACATACATAATTAAATTGCCCAGATTAATTCCAAGTGCGATCGCTCTTACCTAAAAAACGACCAAATACAGAAAATGCGATCGCTAGTTTAGTTGAGTAAAATAATGATGTTTTCCTACGCTGTAAAGTGACTGTTCGCTGCTAACTGTTTGCTGTTTGTGAATAGATTAGAATGTCAATTACAAACGAATAGTAGTTCGACTTATAGTTAAGAAAAAGTTATCTACTGCTACTTTTCTTTTAACCAAACAACGACCCGCTCATGAATTAGTCAAGTTTCTTGAAATAATCAAATGCAAGTTACATTGAGAAAGTTTGAGCTTTATTTCGGTTGGCGAATAAACGTAAGCCTAAAATTGATTAATAACAATTAATCAATTTTTATATTTTTAGCGTAGATATCGATGCTTTTTTCCTTAATTAAAACTAGCTGTCTGCGCCTTAATAATATCCTCGACCGTCTTTAAATTATTGATTACCAATTCTTAATGCGATCGTGAAAATCTAAATAACGGGAACAATTCGTAATTCCCTAATTTAGAAGATTTATTTTACTCGTAAAGAATTACATTATGACTAATCAACTAGCTGGTTTTGCTTCGTTACCAGCAGATACTTTTGCTGAAGGGCCTCAATCTGGGGCTAATGACGGCGAAGGTAATCCCATTGAGGCCAATGGACGTACAGGCCCATTTGACGGACAACCCGTACAGGGTTTTAGCGGGGTACAGTTTACTCCAGACAATACAGGGGCGTTTTGGTTTTTATCTGATAATGGCTTTGGCGCGCAAGACAATAGTACCGATTATTTATTACGCATCTATCAAGTAGATCCTAACTTTGCGGGAACAGAAGACGGTGATGGCAGTGTCGCCATCGAAACTTTTATTCAGCTTTCCGACCCCGATAATTTAATTGATTTTGATATTGTTAACGAAGCTAGTGAAGAACGTCTGCTGACAGGGGGAGACTTTGATATTGAGTCCTTTGTCATCGACGACAATGGCGATATTTGGGTGGGAGAAGAATTCGGGCCCTATTTATTGCACTTCAACTCCGATGGTGAGTTACTCGAAGCTCCTATTCCTACTCCTAATGTTACCAATTTAAATACCCTTAACGGTCAAGATCCTTTAGTTATCGGTCATCGCGGTGCTAGCGGTATCTTACCAGAGCATACCCTAGAAGCATACGCTACGGCGATCGCTCAAGGGGCGGACTTTATCGAACCAGACTTGGTTTCTACCAAAGACGGGGTATTAATTGCCCGTCACGAACCCACATTGGCGCAGGTACAACTCGATGAAGACGGTAACATTCTCTTCGATGACGATGGCAATCCACTTCTTAGCACTGGCACTGCCAATACTACCAATGTCTCAGAATTACCTCAATTTGCCGATCGCCTGACCGTAAAAGATCTCGATGGCACTTTGGTAGGTGGCTGGTTTGCCGAAGATTTTACTTTAGAAGAAATTAAACAATTAAGAGCGGTACAGTCGCGAGACTATCGATCTCAAGAATTTAATGGTGCTTTTGAAATTCCTACTTTCCAAGAAGTCATCGAACTAGTCCAAGAAACCGAAGCGGAGACAGGGGTTCAGGTTGGTATCTATCCCGAAACCAAACATCCTACTTTCTCCGATCTCCAAGGCGTATCTTTAGAAGAGCCTCTAATCGAGACGCTACAGGAAACGGGATTTACCGATCCAGATAGAATTTTTATTCAATCCTTTGAGTTCCAAAATCTGATCGAACTGCAAGGAATGCTGGATGCTGAAGGCTTGGGCGATATTCCTTTAGTGCAACTTTATGGCAACACCACAGAGAGTGCCAGTCCCGATGAAGGCTTTTCCGTACCCTACGACATTCGTTACAACCTCGAACAGGGTAACGATCTGGCTGCAATTTACGGTCAAGATTTTGTCGATGCTGTAGAAAACGGTTTATCGGAAAACACCACCTACCGCGATTTAGATAGTGCCGAATTTCTGCAAATTATCAGCGATAAATATGCCGAGGGTGCTGGCCCTTGGAAAAACAATATTTTACTGCGCGAAGACCTAGAAGAACCAGTAGACGGTGACGGTGACGGCGAAGCCGAAATTACTACTCAGTTGACGGGAGAAGTAACTTCTTTTGTCGATGATGCCCACGCTGCTGGTTTACAGGTACATCCCTATACCCACCGCAACGAAGAACGTTTCTTAACTTTAGATGCAGAGGGCAATCCTCAAACCCCAGAAGCAGAGATCGAACAATACATTCAAGTAGGCTTTGATGGTTTCTTTACCGACTTCCCTGGTACGGTCGTAGCGGTAGTAGATTCGATTACTGGCGAGTTTGTCCAGTCGCCCCAAAATCCCGATTTAGGCGATGATTTAGCCAATCTATCTGGATCTCGCGGATATGAAGGGATGGCGTTTAGTCCAGATCGTTCGACTCTCTATCCTCTGTTAGAAGGCGTGGTCGATGGCGACCCTGAAAATGCCCTACGCATCTATGAATTTGATGTCGAATCCTCTTCTTTCAATGGTTTAGTTGGTTACTATCCCACTACTGACGGCAATCCTATCGGTGACTTTACTCCGATCAACGATACCGAGTTTTTAGTTATCGAACGAGATGGTAATCAAGGGGAAGAAGCCGAATTCAAAAAAGTCTTCAAAATCGATCTTTCCCAGATTGATGAGAACGGTTTTGTCGCTAAGGAAGAAGTCGTTGACTTGTTAAACATCGAAGATCCTGACGATCTTAACGGCGATGGCGAGACTACTTACACAATGCCCTTTGTGACGATCGAAGATATTGTGGTAATTGATGAAGACACGATCTTAGTTGCTAACGATAACAACTATCCGTTCTCGATGGGCAGAGAAGGCGATATCGATAACAACGAAATGGTGTTAATCGATCTAGAAGAACCTCTAGACCTCGATCCTAGCCTTGGTGGAACTGCTATTATTTCCGAAGCTACTGAAAATCCTGACGATGGAAATTCAGATGACATGGGTGAAAATACTCCCACTTCTGTTTTCGGTACGACCGAAGACGATATCTTAGAAGCAGGTATAGACTTCGATCTTAGCAACAACTCTATCTTTGCTAGTGAAGGTGACGATCTCATCGATCTTTCTGCTAGTGAAGGGGACAACCTCATCTATGGTGGTAGCGGTGAAGATGTTTTTCTCTTAGGTCAAGGCGATCGCATTTTTGCCGATGATGACGACGATCGCATTTTTGCCCTGAGTGGTGGTGATAACAGCATTAACGGTAATTTGGGTGCAGATCAATTTTGGATTGCCAATGGTGAATATCCCGAATCTACTAACACGATTAATGACTTTACCAGTGGTGAAGATGTTATCGGTATTTCTGGCTTGGGTGTTGGTTACAGCGATCTCGATATTACTCAAACTGATGCTGGAGCATTGATTTCAGTTAATGGTAATGATTTAGCTATTGTCGGTAATACTCCTGCTGACTTTCTGGCTAATGAAGACCACTTTGCTTTTGCTTAATTTGCAGATTGATTAATTCTTAAGGCGATCGCTTTTTTGATAAGGCGATCGCTTTTTTATCTGATTCTCTCCTACTTCTCCATCTCCCTCATCTCCCTATACTTCCTATATATCCTCATTTCTCCACTCTATACTTTATTCATCCGTAAAATTATTGAGTCATGCGATCGCCAAATCCCAGAAAATAACTAAAAACACGGTTGTAAATATCCTGAGATCTGTAATGAATGTAGAATACTAAATCTCGAACTTCATTCATGGTTGCTACTAATCAGATCGGTACAGAGCCAATATTTCCACTGTTTGGGCTAAACGAAGAAAATGGTTTTGTCATCAACGGTATCGATCGCTCTGACTATTCAGGCTGGTCTGTAAGCAGCGCGGGGGATATCAATGATGACGGTTTTGACGACCTAATTATTGGGGCTCCTAATGCAGGCCCTGACAACGATTATGGTTATAACAACGGTGTAGGCGAGACCTACGTTGTATTTGGTAGCAATGGTGGCTTTGCTAACAGTTTAGATTTATCTACCCTGGATGGTCTTAACGGTTTTATCATCAAAGGTCTTGATGCCGATGACCGTTTGGGTAGTTCTGTAAGTAATGCTGGAGATGTTAACGGTGATGGCATTGACGACCTGATTATTGGTGCATATGGTGCAGGCCCTGACAACGATTATGGTTACAACAACTATGCAGGCGAGACTTACGTTGTATTTGGTAGCAGTGGTGGCTTTGCTAACAGTTTAGATTTATCTACCCTAGATGGCGGTAATGGTTTTGTCATCAAAGGTCTTGATGAAAATGATGGCTTGGGCAGTTCTGTAAGTAGTGCTGGAGATGTTAACGGTGATGGCATTGACGACCTGATTATTGGGGCTCCTAACGCTGACCCCAATGGCGATGAATATGCTGGGGAAAGCTATGTCCTGTTTGGCAGCAATGCTGAATTTCCTAGCAGTCTGGATTTATCTACCCTAGATGGCGGTAATGGTTTTGTCATCAACAGTGATATTTATGACGGTTTGGGGTCGGTTAGTAATGGGGGAGATGTCAATGGTGACGGCTTTGACGACCTAATTATCGGGGCTTCTGGTGCCCAACCCAATGGTAATAGTTCTGCTGGAGAAAGCTATGTAATATTTGGTAGTAATAGTGGATTCGCTCCTGTTATCGGGGAGTTAATTGGGGAAAAGCAAAGTTCGACAAACAGATTATTTCAGTTAAAAATTAGCGACAATGTGTTTCGCGATCCAGATGGAGACAGCTTAACTTATATTGCCACCCTAGCAGATGGTTCGCCATTACCAAGTTGGCTAACATTCGATCCTCAGACAGCTACTTTTAGTGGTATACCCCTTAACAGCGATCGAGGAGTTATTGAAATCAAACTTACTGCTACCGACTCCAGCAATAAGAGTACCAGCACCAATTTTACCCTTACAGTTACCGATCCTTTCTTTCCTGCGGTTATCGAACTACAACAATATCTCAATGGAGGTAATGGTTTTGTTATTAATGGTATCGATCCTCATGACTACTCAGGTGATTCTGTAAGCAGTGCTGGAGATATCAACGGTGACGGCTTTGACGACTTGATTATCGGGGCTCCTGGTGCAGACTCCAGTGGCAATAGTTATGATGCTGGAAAAAGCTACAGTGTCGGGGAAAGCTATGTCGTGTTTGGCAGCAGTGATGAATTTGATAGCAGTTTAGATTTATCTACTCTTGATGGCACTAATGGTTTTGTCATTAACGGTATCGATCGTTTTGACAACTCAGGCGATTCTGTAAGCAGTGCTGGAGATATCAACGGAGATGGCTTTGATGACCTGGTTATCGGTGCACGGCGTACTCTCCCCAACGGTAATAAAACGAATGCGGAAAGCTATGTCGTGTTTGGCAGCAGTGATGAATTTGATAGCAGTTTAGATTTATCTACTCTTGATGGCACTAATGGTTTTAAACTCAACGCTCTTGATGTCGGTAACGTTGTAAGCAGTATTTCTGTAGACAGTGCTGGGGATATTAATGGGGACGGCTTCGACGACCTTGTTATCGGTACAACAGGTTTCGATCGATATGATTCTTTTTACGGTTATACTTATTATTCTTCATGGAAGCAACGAACCTATGTTGTATTCGGTAAAACTGAAAGTTTTGACTCGGAGTTAGATTTATCGACTCTCGATGGACGTAATGGTTTTGTCATCAACGGGACTGATGAGGATGACTACTCAGGCTGGTCTGTAAGCAGTGCTGGAGATATTAACGGTGACGGTCTTGACGATCTAGTTATTGGAGCTCCTGATGCTAGTCCTGACAACAATCATGATGCCAGTAACGGTGCAGGTGAAACCTACGTAGTGTTTGGTAGTAGTAATGAATTTAATAGCAGTTTGGATTTATCGACTCTCGATGGCAGTAATGGTTTTGTCATCAACGGTATCGATACTTATGACAAGTCAGGTATTTCTGTAAGCAGTGCTGGAGATATTAATGGGGATGGCTTTGGCGACCTTGTTATCGGTGCATGGCGTGCTGACCCCAATGGCAATTCGTCTGCCGGGGAAAGCTATGTAGTGTTTGGCAGTAGTGATGAATTTGCTAGCAGTCTGGATTTATCTACTCTCGATGGTCGTAATGGTTTCGTAATTAATGGTATTGATGCTTTTGACTTATCAGGCCATTCTGTAAGTAGTGCCAGGGATGTCAACGGCGACGGCATTGATGACCTGATTATTGGCGCTCCTCATGCTGACCTCAATGGCAAGAGTTATGGCAGTTATGCTGGAGAAAGCTATGTGGTGTTTGGCAGCAGTGATGAATTTGATAGCAGTTTGGACTTGTCCGCCCTTAATGGCAGTAATGGTTTTGTCGTTAATGCTATCGATCCTTATGACCTCTTAGGAGATTCTGTAAGCAGTGCTGGAGATGTCAACGGTGACGGCATTGACGATCTGATTATTGGGGCTCCTGCTAATAACCCTAATGGTAATACAGAGGCAACTGGAAAAAGCTATGTAATATATGGTATTGCCGACTCCAATAGTATCACCGACCCTAACCCTGCTGCTGACAATAACCTCTCTGGTACTGCTGAAGCAGATCGCATCGAAAGCGGTGCGGGTAGGGATCTTGCCACTGGTGGTGACGGTAATGACACTATAGATGGAGATACTGGTGAAGATCGCCTGTTTGGCGATCGCGGTGCCGATCTTCTCGATGGCGGTGCTAGTAACGACTTTCTTCAAGGCGGGGATAATGGCGATCGCCTTTTGGGTGGTGATGGCGATGATACCTTATTTGGCAATGCTGGTAACGATACTCTGGCAGGTAATGCTGACAACGATCTGCTCTTTGCTGGTGCGGGTAAAGATTCCCTCAATGGCGGTACGGGCAACGATTCGCTTTTTGGTTCTGATGGCAATGACACTATAAATGGGGATACTGGTGACGACCGTCTGTTTGGCGATCGCGGTGCCGATCTTCTCGATGGTGGTGCTAGTAGTGACTTTCTTCAAGCTGGGGACAGTAGCGATCGCCTTTTGGGTGGTGATGGCGATGATACCCTGATTGGCGGTAACGGTAGCGACCTACTCAAAGGTAATAACAATAACGATCTCTTGATTGGTATCGATCCTAATGATTCAGACTCCAACTTTGGTGCTGGCGAACTAGATACTTTGACTGGTGGAGCGGGTAATGATACTTTCGTTCTAGCAAATAAAAACCACATCTTTTACGATGATGGTGACAATTCTACGGCGGGAGAAGCAGATTTTGCCCTAATTACTGGTTTTAATTCTAATCAAGATAAAATTCAACTTCAGGGTTCGGCAGATTTGTATAGCTTGGACTTCTTTACCAATAGTGCAGGAAAGATTGATGCCAAACTGATCTACAATCCTGGTGTTTCTGTTATGGAAGAGACTATTGCAGTATTAGAGGATGTCGATCCTAATCTCAGTATCGACGATTCTATTTTTATCTTTATCTAAAGTTAAAACCAATTTATTTTTTAGTCATAAGTACTCATGAACCCTACTAATACTGACGATCGCCTAGAAATCATGGGTTCTCGTCAGTTCAATAGCTGGCTGGGAGAACAACAAATTAGCCTCGCTTTTACCACCTATCAAGCGGGGAAAATTTTCTTGATTGGTTTACAGCCTGATGGACGTTTATCAATTTTCGAGCGTACTTTTAATCGTAGTATGGGTTTGTGGGCTAC
The DNA here is from genome assembly GCA_030064795.1 of Pleurocapsa sp. MO_226.B13. Next base: position 15,520 of record JASJEI010000317.1, read on the forward strand.
TTCCCAAACTCTGTGGATGAGTTCTCTTTATCAATTGTGGCGGTTGGAAAACAGCTTAAGCGATCGCCAAGTTTATCAAGGCTACGATCGCCTTTATGTTCCTCAAATCGGATACACCACGGGAGATTTAGATATTCACGATCTGGCGATCGATCGAGAAGGCAAAATTATCTTTGTCAATACTCTATTCAGTTGCTTGGCAACGGTAAGCCAAAAACATAGCTTTATCCCTCTTTGGCAACCTCCTTTTATCAGTAAGCTGGCAGCAGAAGATCGGTGTCATCTCAACGGCTTAGCAATGGAAAACGGTCAACCCCGCTACGTAACCGCCGTGGGACAAACCGATGTTGCCGATGGTTGGCGCGATCGTCGCAGAGATGGCGGCTGTATCATTGATGTCAACAGCAACGAGGTAATTGTTAGCGGTCTTTCTATGCCTCACTCTCCTAGGGTATATCAAAATCGTCTCTGGGTTTTAAATTCTGGCACTGGTTATCTGGGAACAGTAGATCTAAACAGCCAGAAATTTGAACCTTTAACTTTTTGTCCTGGCTACCTGCGAGGACTTGCTTTTATTAATAACTTTGCCATAGTTGGTCTTTCTCAACCGAGAAATAAAACCTTTTCTGGTTTACCTCTAGATGATAATTTGCTGGCAAAAAATGCTGAAGCTCGTTGTGGGTTAATGGTAATCGATCTCAATTCAGGGGATATTGTCCATTGGCTACGCATTACAGGTATTATTAAAGAATTATATGATGTAGCCGTTTTGCCTGGAGTACGCCGACCTATGGCTCTCGGATTCAAATCCGAAGAAATCTGTCGTACCATTACCATTGGCTAATTATTAGTAGGTGGGGTGGGCAAATTTCCCAAATCAGCCAAGATCGCTCGGCAAATTATTTTTGCCCACCTTACGGTTAGTCTTTCCTAGACAAATACCCGATGCTGTAGAGAAGGCATTTGTTGGCGCACCTGTTGCAGACGTTCGGGATTAATTTCTGCTACTGCTACCCCTGGTGTGCTTCCTGCATCAGCCAAGATCGCGCCCCAGGGATCGATAATCATGGCATGACCGTGAGTATAGCGACGTTCGTAGTGGTTTCCTGTTTGAGCGGGAGCAATCACATAACAGGTATTTTCGATCGCTCTTGCCTGTAATAAGACTTGCCAGTGGTCTTTTCCTGTAAAAGCGGTAAAAGCAGCAGGGATAAACAAGACATCTGCACCTTGTTTGGATAAATGACGATAAAGCTCTGGGAAACGCACATCGTAACAGATAGACAGTCCTAACTTACCCAAAGTTGGCGAATTATAAATAACAGGAAGTTCCTTTCCCGCCATCACGGTGCTAGATTCTCGATAGGTATTACCATCGGGAACATCGACATCGAATAAATGAACTTTCTGATAGTGTGCCACTTGTTGACCATCGGGAGTGACTAAAACTGCGGTGTTGTAGGCTTTTTCTGGATTATCCGCTACTGGTACGGGAAAACCACCACCCAAAATTGTAATTTGAAATCGCTGCGCCATTTTTTTAAGAAAATGCTCGGTTTTATTGGCGATTTCGTGAGCCTGAGCTACTTTATCAACTTCTCGACCCAAAAAAGCAAAATTTTCGGGTAAGCTGACTAATTCTGCCCCTTGATGGACGGCTAGTTCGATTAATTCTTCTGCCTCGACCAAATTTTTGCCCAAGTCGGGTTTGCTGGTCATTTGAATAGCGGCGGCGAGATATGGCTTCATGGAGAGACTTGATTAATTGATGATTAGCTTTAATTAAAATATAGCCAACAGATAAGTTTATAAAAACCTGATTTAGAGAGAAAAACCTTGAGGCAATAACTCTTTAATAGTTGAACTTTGCCATCCTTCATCTCCCCAAAAAATAACTTCTGCATCTTGCCCAAATTCCCAGATGACTTGACGACAAGCACCACAGGGAGAACAGGAAACTTGCTTACTATTGGTGACGGCGATCGCCTCGATTTTTATTGTATCTTTTCCCGCTCCAATTATGGCATTGGCGATCGCATTTCTTTCCGCGCACATACTCAATCCATAAGAAGCATTTTCTACATTACAACCTGCAAATATTTTGCCTCCCGTGGTTAAAACTGCTGCGCCTACCCGAAACTGGGAGTAGGGGGCGTAAGCACTCTTTAGAGCCTGAGTTGCAGTTTCAATTAGCTGTTGCCGTTCTGATTCAGTCAGTCTAGATTTAGCCATGCTTCAATCATCAGCTGTAGTTTATTTTAGGACGAGCCAATCGCCCCGACTTTCTTCTCGCCCTCAACTACGATTTTAGTCTTTACTTTCCTGCTACAGAAGCGATGTTTTGTTTTACTTCTGGTCTTCCTGAAGAAACTGCATCAGCTAAAGTTTGCAGCATATTTGCCGTAGTTTCCCAGTTAACACAGGCATCGGTAATACTCTTACCATAGATCAGCGATTTACCATCTTTCGATATTGATTGATTTCCCTCGACCAAATGACTTTCAATCATAATTCCCATGATGTTAGACGAACCAGTTTCTACCTGTTGAGCAACATTTTTCAGCACTACCGATTGCTGATTATAGTCTTTTTTACTATTGCCATGACTACAATCAACCATTAGTCGAGAATTTACTGCTTTTTGTTTGAGAGCATCAATCGCCTTTTGAATATCACCAGCCTCATAATTAGGTTTTGCAGCACCACCGCGCAACACCAAATGTCCGTCGGGGTTGCCAGTAGTTTTAACGATACTAGCCAGTCCGTCTTGGTTAATCCCCAAGAAATGATGAGAAATCTTAGCGGTAAGCATGGCATTGATAGCAGCAGCAAAACTACCATCCGTACCATTTTTGTAACCTACAGGCATCGATAAACCAGAAGCCATTTGACGGTGAATTTGACTTTCTGTCGTCCTCGCACCAATAGCCGTCCAGCAAATCAAGTCGGCAATATATTGTGGCGTAATTGGGTCGAGTAATTCTGTCGCTGCGGGGAGTCCGATATCGGCTAAATCCAACAGTAGCTTTCTTGCCGTTCTCAAGCCCGTATTAATATCGTAGCTATTATCTAAATGCGGATCGTTAATTAAACCTTTCCAACCTACAGTAGTACGGGGTTTTTCAAAGTAAACCCGCATTAAAATTTCTAGAGTATCTCCAAACTGCGATCGCAATTTTACCAGTCTTTGACCGTATTCCTCTGCTGCTGCTACATCATGAATCGAACAAGGGCCAACTACTACCAGAATTCTTCGATCTTTCCCCTCCAAAATATTGCGAATACGGCTGCGAGTCTGAGCGACCAAATGAGCAACTGATTCTGTTAAAGGGAATTCACTTTTAATAAATGCGGGACTCAACAAAGGTCTGGTTTCTATGACGTGTAGATCGCTAGTAATATCCATATTTTTATGATTGCTGGTTTAGGATTTAAGTATCGAATTACATATTAATATAAGTGCCAAGACATAACTACTACAAAGTTTAGTATCTTGTGTTTATATTCTATAGCTTTAATCTTACCTCGAATACAGTTTACAGTTTTTGGTGGCACTAATTTCTGTTGCTTGATGTAGCATTTTGCTACAAACGAGACAAGTACGGCTATCCTATTAAGAATATAAATTAAATCAGACTTACTCGAAACAAATCTTCATGGTTAATCATATTGTTACCGGTGTTGCGGGATTTATTGGCTCTCATTTAGCAGAAGCCCTATTAAAACAAGGAAAAGCAGTAATTGGGATTGACCAATTTAATAATTATTACGATTGCCAACTCAAACACAACAATATTGTTAACCTCAAGCAATATCCTACCTTTAAATTAATCAAAGCTAATATTCAGGATTTAGATTGGCAGCAGCTTTTACAGTCAGTAAATGTGGTCTACCATCAAGCAGCACAGGCAGGAGTAAGAGCTAGTTGGGGCAAAGATTTTCATCACTACACAGAACGAAATATCAATGCTACTCAGGTTATTCTCGAAGGCGCGAAACAGGTAAACTCTCCCCCAACAATTGTCTATGCATCCAGTTCGTCAATTTATGGCGATGCAGTCACGATGCCTACTCCCGAAACTTTATGTCCTCAACCAGTTTCTCCCTATGGCATTACCAAATTAGCAGGAGAACGTCTGTGCTGGCTATATCAGCAAAACTTTGGCGTACCTGTTACCGCATTACGCTACTTTACCGTTTATGGTCCGCGCCAACGACCTGATATGGCTTTTCATAAGTTTTTTAAAGCAGCAATTAACAATGAGCCGATTTCTATCTATGGTGACGGCAAGCAAACTAGAGATTACACCTACATCAGTGATGTGGTAGCAGCAAATCTGACTGCGGGAGAAGTACCAGAAGCGATCGGAGAAGTCTTTAATATCGGTGGTGGTAGCAGAGTCACTCTAATCAAGTTATTGACCATCATGGAACGAGTTATCGGACAGCCTATTAAGAAAAATTACGTCCAAAAAGCAGCAGGTGATGCTCGTCATACTAGTGCGGATGTTACTAAAGCCAAAAGGATTTTAAATTATATTCCCCAGGTTTCTCTTGAAGAAGGTTTGAGTAAACAATGGCATTGGATTCAGTCTTTATATAGCAATTCTAATAGAGTTGAGAGAATTTAATTGCCTTGTCGGGAGTTAGATGTTAGAGAAGTAAATAGTTTTTAAGATTGAAAGTCGATTTTGTTCGGTTTGTATTTTCTCTAGATTCATTTAGGATTGCACTGGCTAGCAAGCAGTCATTATACCAGTTCAAATAAAGTTGGTAACAGATGATGTTTGTGTAAGGGCGAATGACCATTCGCCCTTACATGATGTGTCGCGTTCTTTTTTAAATTTGGTATTAGTTAGGGTTGGCTGAAAAAGTAGATAGATCGTAGATATGCAACCGATCGTAGAGACGTAATATATTACGTCTCTACAAGATTTTACGATTCAACAGATAAATATTCTCTTGGTTATTACTCTTTTATTTAAGAATCAAATTGATGCCTCTAGTAACGGTATTTATTTTGGCAAGAACTTTTAACCTTTGAGGAAATCGATCGCTGTCTGCCGATCTACAACCATGCTGAAGAAAGAATTTAGCCCCAAGGCGATCGCAAAATATGTAAAGAGGTTTTTTGCAATTAACAAGTAAATTCTGAACGAGTAATTGTTCGATTATGTACCAAAAATCTTTGATTTTAGCAGGACAAATTTTATATTCTGAAGTAAGTAAAGAATCGGTCATTTTTAGTTGCGATCGGGTAGAATATCCTAATGTTTGTAATTATTCTTCCCAACGAGCAACAGTTAATCACATTTATTTGTAGGCTAGACTAAGAAAGTGTTCAACAACTCGATTGGGTATGGCGAGGGAACCTCGCCACCCCTCTCGTTCAATTTACCTGATCTAAATTTGAGAGCATTTG
>JASJEI010000318.1 GCA_030064795.1 Pleurocapsa sp. MO_226.B13
CTGCTCCGACGATTACTACCTCAAATACAGTTAGTGTCGAAGAAAATCAAACCAGTGCCATTGATGTGGATGCTAGCGATGACATTGACAGCGAAGGTTCGGGGTTGACCTATAGCTGATACTGTTGACGAACTTAACAATAGAGAGTTCAAAGCCAATAAAATCATTCTGTGGTCTAACGTATTTACAGCATTTCAGGCTTCAATATTAAGTTAATCAACAGTATCTATAGCTGAACTTCCCCCGTACTAATTTACTATAAATCCCTGAAAGCCTTATCAATCTTAGGATACAGGATTTAATCTCTCGATCTGTAGTCATGTAAATTGTAATATTTCTTAATGGTAGAAGAGGAAAGAGCTTTGCTAAAATTGTAGTCATGTATATAGAAAGAGTACCTAACAGAAACTCACCGCCAGCAGTACTTCTAAGAGAATCCTATCGGGAGGGCGATCGAGTCAAAAAAAGAACCCTGGCTAATTTATCAAAATTGCCAGAAGAGGTTATTGACAATATGAAACTGGTATTGAAAGGAGCAAAAGTTTCAATAACAGAAGCCATACCAGATGATTTTGAGGTGATCAGAAGCCTCCCACACGGTCATGTGATGGTAATATTAGAGACGATTAAAAAGTTAGGTTTAGACAAAATTATTGGGTCAAGACCATCTCGAACCAGAAACTTAGTGGTAGGAATGATAATTGCCAGGATTATCAATCCTAAATCAAAGTTGGCAACAGCAAGAGGATTTAATAAGCAAACTTGTAGTAATAGTTTAGGGAAAATATTAAATCTAGAAAAAGCGAATGAAAATGAATTATATGATGCTCTAGATTGGTTATTGAATAAACAAGAAAGAATTGAAAATCACTTAGCAAGTTTACATTTAGAATCAGGGGCATTGGTTTTATATGATGTTACCTCAACTTACTTAGAAGGAAAGGGATGTGACTTGGGAAAATATGGATATAATCGAGATAAAAAAAAGGGGAAAACACAAATAGTATTTGGGCTACTGTGTGATGTAAATGGCTGTCCGATAGCAGTAGAAGTCTTCTCAGGAAATACCGCAGATAGTGCCACATTAAACGGACAAATAGAAAAAGTTAGAAAACGGTTTGGTCTGAAAAATGTAGTCTGGGTAACAGATAGAGGAATCTTAACAAATTCAAAAATTAATGAATTAGTAAAACCCATAGAAGGATTAGATTATATTAGTGGTTTAACTAAGACAAGCATTAGAAAATTAGCAGAAGTAGAAGCAATTCAATTAGGATTATTTGACGAGTTAAATTTAGTCGAGTTTGAAAGTGAAGATTACCCAGACGAAAGATTAATCGCTTGCCGAAATCCTTTGATAGCGGAAAAGAATCAGAGACAGAGAGAGGAGTTATTACAAGTAGCAGAAGAACAATTTGAGTTGATTGTTAAAGCCACAAAAAGAGAAAAACGAGCCTTAAAAGGAGCCGACAAAATTGCTTTAAGAGTAGGAAAAGTCCTCAACAAATATAAAATCAACAAATATTATAATTTAGACATCACAGAATCAGGATTCACTTATGAGCGAAAGCCAGAATTAATCGCTCAAGAAAAAGCTTTAGATGGAGTCTATATTCTGAGAACTTCTGTTCAAAAAAAAGTGATGAATAGGTTTGAAGTAGTCAAAGCATATAAAAGTTTATCGGCAGTGGAGGAAGCTTTTCGTTGTTATAAATCTATCGATTTAAAAGTGCGTCCGATTTATCATTATAAAGGAGACAGAGTAAAAGCTCATATCTTCTTGTGTATGTTAGCTTATTATGTAGAATGGCATTTAAAACAAGAATTATCTCCCTTATTATTTGAAGATGAAGAAATTGACGATAACTCTCTTGATGTAATCAAAGCTCGTCGTAGTTCTACAGCAGTTGCTAAAGATAGAAAGAAACGGAATCAAGAAAATTTCCCAGTTCATAGCTTTCGCACATTAATAGAAGATTTAGGGACAATTTGCTTGAATACAGTCGAGTGTAATTTGAAGGATGGAAAATATGTTTTTTCCAAGATAACTCGACCAACTGCACTGCAACAATCATGCTTAGATCTGTTAGACATTTCTCTATTTTGTACCCAGTAAAAGGTCGGAGTGAATTCCCTTGATCCCTGATACAGCATAAGTTATAGCGTTTTGTCAAAGGGGAAGTTCAGGTATATAACTGGTGGTGTTTGCTTAGTGACAGGTATGGTGTTGAAACAGTTAGGCAGCGTGAAAGGTGCGAAGAAGAGGTTAGGGCAGTGAGGAGTAAAAAATTAAATAGGAATGGGCTTAACAGTATAGCTGCTCAGCAGCCGATAACATTTGCATCATAACCGATGCTTGAACTAGCCGTTCGGTGTGGCGCATTGTTGGAGCGTTTTTTGCTTTATTAATTCGTGGATTCTTCAAGCTTTTTTTCCGCTTGGATTAATACCTGAAATGAATTTTTATTTAAGATACCATCTCCGTAAAATGCCTTCCCCAAGTTTTTCGCCAATTCGATTGCTGTCTTAAGTTCTCCGCTGTAATATTCCTTCAGCATATCGACAGCCTTACTTAAGGCTACAGCAGCATGGTAGCCAAGAAAAGAATCTTCCTCTTTGGCAAGCAATTTTGCCAGCCAATCCAGATAATAAAAACTTGGTTGTGCCTGAACAATAGCAACAACAGCAAGTCTTATACCATTATCCAACCAATCTACAGTATCCTCCTTTAATTTCTTCATATCTTTATGTTCTACTCTCTTTTTTAGCTTCATATATTCGATTTCTTGAATAAGATTTTCATCATAATACTTTTCGTAATTTATCTTTTTGATATATTTAATAAGCTTTTTCTCATCTTTATCTTCAATAAAATTAGCGATCGACTTCTTCTTCTCTTCATATTTCAATTTAATTAGTGATAGTAGTTGTGGTAATAAAGGAAAAGCTGCTGGAGCATACGATTTCATATATAAGATAATCTCCCCTAGCTTGACTGTTCTTTCAGGGCTATATTCCTCATTTTTGTAAGTCTGCTCGTATTCCTGCGCGAATTCAAGAAGTTTTTTACGGGCTTCGATTAGTTTGAATTTTTTGAGATAACGACTTAGGAATTTCTCCGTCTGCTTTGCTGCTTTACGGTTTGGGTTTGAAAGAAGCTTCAGAAATATTGGTATTGCAACTCCTGTTTTATTTCGCTGCTCTAGCAAGTACATTGCAAATTTTACCTCTCCTAGAGCTATAACCAATGTTATTGCTAATTCTACATCTTTAAAATATCTAGATTGGAGTTTAGGCATCAAGCTTGTAGTTGTTTGTACTTGGGAAACTTTAATCTCTCTTCCTCTGTAAAAGATTGCAGCTAACAAAGCGACTAAAGCAATTGCTAAGCCTGATATCAAATCAGAAACAGCGTTTAGCTTATCCCAAAAATCTTTTGGTTTACCTTCAGGTCGTTGAACCTGCTCTTCTAATTTGCTAATCCGTTCTTCTAAAGAAGCAGTTGGAGTAGGTGAGGGTGTGGGTGATTGTAAAGGTGTATTTGCTGGCGTAGGCTGTTGAGCCTTAACCTTGTTTTCTAAGCATAGAGTAATTGTACAAAACAGAAACAAGACAACAAAACTCTGCTTAGGCAGTCTGAATATTTTTGAAGCTAAGGTAGTCATGATAAGTGTGGATGATTTTCATTTACTACGTTTTGTAGCTAATTTTTTCAGCATATCTTCTGAATAAGGTACAGAATGCTTCGCTTACAGGAGATATAAAATATTGAACAGCAACCAGTGAGTCAAATAACTGACACTTTAGATTAATTAACCAAAACTGGTAATTGACCACCGATGACCGATTACTGCCGATGATGTCAATTACTCATGCTGCGATCGCAACTGCTGGAACATCCTTAATACTTGGTACTGCCGAACCTTTACCCTTGGGTTTAGCTATCCTTGGCTCGCAGCTACCCGATATCGATACCACTACTTCTACCATTGGTAAAATCTTCTTTCCGATTAGCAGTTGGATAGAGGACAGGTTTCCCCATCGCTCAGTAACTCATTCTCTGCTGGCTACTGCTGCTATTACTGCGGTGAGTTTGGGTGTTAACTATTTCTTCCTACATGGCAGTATCAAAGCTGCGATCGCCTTACCATTAGGTCATCTACTGGCTTGCTTCTCCGATACCTTCACCAAGCAAGGAGTACAGTTATTTTATCCCGAACCTGTCTGGGCAATTAGTGTTAGTAATCCTCGACGGAGGCTTAAGACTGGTGGGGCTGGGGAACTGTGGGTATTAGGTATTGCGATCGCCCTTCTCATCTTCGGAATTTATCTAGCAAATGGTGGCGGTATAACTCAGAAAGTCAGTCAAAATCTCGGTTTGAGAGATGGCATTGTCAGAATCTATAACGAGAATGCCAGTACTAATAAGGTATACGCGAGGATCACAGGTTACTGGACGAGCGATCGCACTCCCGCCGATGGTAAATATTTGATTATCGGTAATGAAGGAAATGAATTTATTGTTACCGATGGCAAAGGGGTTTATAAGACTGGAGAGCAGATAATTACTAGCAAAGTGACAACCACCGTCGGGGAAGCTGCCAGGACTGAGATTAGGAATCTGACCTTTAATGATGAAGATGCTGTAGCACCACTGGAAGAATTACAACAGGCTTATCCTAATGCAGACATTTATATCTATTTGAGTGGAGAATTAACAGTAGATTTCCCTGAAGATGTGAAGATACCGATTGAGCCGAATCAAATGGCTACGGCTGCTTTGCTGGGGAATAGGATTAAGTTTAGTTATTGTGGGTTGGAGCGGGCGATCGCATATCTTAACGCTCAATATGCGCTAGGTACGGTAGAAGTAAAGGTAGTGCAGCTAAGAGCGAGGTATGATATCTAGAAAAATTCGGGATAATATACCAATAAAGGATAATATACAGAAGAGTTCGGGATAACACCCTACATAAGGATAATATACAGAATAATTCTGGAGATCATGACCTATAGGGTGAATATACAGAAAGTTTCCGTATAATAAATAGTTGGGAGAGCGCTGAGCGCCCCCCAACGGAGGCGAATCATGAACAACACAGTTGATCGATCTTGGATTGAGAATCTCCTCCGTCGCAACCGTTATCTTGTGTTAGCAACCACAGATGGTGCCCGGCCATGGGTTGCTCCACTTGAGTACATCCTCGACGCCGAGCTGAATTTCTACTTCTTCTCGCCCACGGACGTTCTGCATGTTCAACACCTTGAGCAAGTGAGTGACGTCGCCGTGGCTGTGTTTGACCATGAGCAGCCAGAGTATTCGCCAGGCATGTCCGTTACGCTCAATGGCGTCCAAGTCCAAGCGACTGTCTCGAAACTTGCCGAATCCGACTATCCTGACTTCATCGTTTCGGCACGCGACGCGCTTAAACCGCCAATGCCACCATACGCCGTGTTCAAAGTTGAGCCGGTCCGCTGGTACGTTCCCAAGATCGAGAACGGTGTGAACAAGCGGATGGAAGTGGTCTTCCACCGAGGCGATGACCACAGAACCGCATAACGTTAAGTGACAAAGAGGCGGTGAGAAGAACAGTATTCGTGCAAGCAATCAAAAGCATTCTTCGCCAATATACAATGATTCGCGCCAGTAATAACCTGCACGAGCATACAACTGCAACAGTGCTACACTCGCGCCAAAACTCACTGTTACACCAACGGAAACATTGCTATATATACATTTGAGCTAAAAAATCCCTTCCAAGCTGCAACATAAGTGTAATACAGATACAAACGACTGTAGCACCTACAACATATACAGGATATAAATTACGCGCAAAGTGCTACAGTGAAAACGCACCAAATCTTTTACGAATGTTGTAGTATTTAACTTCCTCTGTATCATCTGCTGCTCATAGTACTTTGGCATCGCTTTCCAACACTGTAACCGTTAACTCAGTTCTACAACCTTTTTGTAACCGAAACCAACGAATCCTCGTGGTTTGGAGCGTTGATTGTAACCTTCTACAACCTTTTTGTAACCGAAGACTCTTGTGTTCTTGGCTGTTTTTCCCATCATCTACATCATAATCGGTCAATTCTTAGAGAAATATAGATAAAAAGAAGTAAAAGTTACAAGAAAATATTTCTGGAAAAGGGGGGTACTGCCTTTTATATATTTTGTAGCGTCTTCTACCGTTTATCGCCCGCCGATGATAGTAATTGATGGTACACAACAGGCACCACCCCCTCTAACTAGCTTTTATTTTTTTGTAACCGCGTCTCTAAATATAAGAACTGACCGAAACTCGCGTAAAATGCGCGACAATTGACAGAAAACATACTCCCATTGGTTACAAAAGTTTGTAACTTGCTGTAACCTTCTGTAACCACCGTAACGTACGGTATATCAACTGTTAATAGCTTAGTTATTAGATAAAGCATTATTAGCTGTACGCTTCATTACTAATAAATACCGCGAAGATATAAAGTGATCTCTGAGATATAAAAGGCGATCGAGTTGTGTGATTATAAAAAGCGATCGCAAATTCACTGACATAAACAGATATTTTTAATGATTGTTAAGATATATTAAAAAATCATTGCAAGTGTCGATAAAGTAATAGTTGCTACAAACAAAGACTTCAAAATCAAACTAAGTTAAAAATTAGTTAATGTTTGGTCTAAAATTAACAAATTTTGTAGGTTTAATCTCAATTTTGATAAATAACTGCCATCATTTTGCTTTTGCAGTTATTTATTCCAACCAAAGTTGATTTGATAAATACAATGATTCACTACACCATCGAAGAACTACTAAAAAATAATCAATCTTGGGCTGCCCGAAAAAGAGCTTTACAACCCAATTATTTTGACGAATTAAGCGCAGGACAAAAACCACCCTATCTATATGTTGGTTGTTCTGATAGTCGTCTACCTTTAACCAGGTATACTCAAACCGAACCTGGGGAAATTTTCGTTCACAGAAATATTGCCAATCAAGTATCCTTGACCGATATCAACTTTTTATCGGTTTTAGATTATGCGGTTGACCATTTAAAAGTACAGCACATTATCGTCTGTGGACATTATGGATGTGGTGGAATTACCGCAGCTTTAGAAGGAAACACGACTGGACTAGTGGATAACTGGGTTAATCCCATCCGCGAATTATATCTGCAACACCAAACAGAAATAGATTGTCTAACCACAAGAGAAAAAAGAATTAACCGTCTTGCTGAATTAAATGTTATCGCTCAAGTAAAAAATCTCTATCAAACTTCCATCATACGTAAGTGTATGCGAGAAGATAATGCACCTCAAATTCATGGTTGGGTACTCAATCTTAAAACTGGTTTGATTGAAGATATGAAGATAGAAACCTCTAAATGGGGATTACATATATCTGCATATGAATTTCCTTTATCTCGCTCTAATTAAAATAAAGTCAGTAAGATAGAAAGCTAATATCTCCTGATGTATACGGGGCAATTGTTACGGGGTTTGTTCTCTTTGTAACCGAAACAAGCCAAGTCGGTTACAAGTCGTGTTGACGACAGTACACCTTCTGTGGCCCTTCATCTTTAAATCTTTTTTACCACTTGATAGCAACGTAATCTCAATACTTTCGGCGCGCGTATGTTTTGAGAGACACCTGGAAGTTGAAGATCAGCTTGCTAGTATTTTTGTACTTTAATCGCGGTTGCCAAAGTTACCAAACGGTTACCAAATTTGGTAACCACCGTAACGCATACCAGGACGTACTTTCGGCGATTTAGTTACTAGTTACCAAAATTTTCCCCTTAGCAAGGTCCCCCGTGCTGTTTCTCCATCATATTCAAATAAAAGGTACCACCCTAGGGTTTTTCCAGAAAAGAGTCATTTTTGGTAACCAAATCTCTCTAGTACTCACCCTGCCTGACTTTCGTTGGTTACCAAACTAAAAAATTTTGGTAACCGTAATTTAAAATAACGCTCGAAACTCTTATCCCGTATACTTTCTATTGGTTACCAAAAAGTTACCAAACTTAGGTGTTTTGGTTACCAAAAAGGTAACTGTCGCTCGTGACTCGGTTTTTATCTGAATATGATGATGGTACCTCAGCATATGACAGCAGTAAAAACAGCTCACAGTCTTACTATAAGGTGATTTTTCGGATACTTAGCTAGAAATCCCACGCAAAATTTCGTTCATCATCCCGTCAGCAGCGCGCACATAAACAAGGCGCGAGGTTCACCCCCGCGCGAAATAAGCTTGATGCTCGATATCATCATCAAATCTGTGGTACAAACTCGATTTTTTCTACCATATGCAAAAATAACACTAGTTTAACTAATCACAATCGGCTGACATCACTCCAGAGCGACCTCATTCACCTCAAATAATCGAACAACTCCCCGCATCAAAATGATTGTTATTGAGATCGATCGCCAAGGGAGAAACCTGCCAAATTTCGTCACAATATTCTTTAATCGCACGATCTGAAGAGAATTTGCCCGAGCGCGCCGTATTGAGAATCGACATGCGTGACCATTGCTCCTTATCTTGGTATTTTTGCCCAACGCTATCTTGACAATCGATATAGGATTGGAAATCTGCCAACAACAAAAAGGGGTCGTAACTCAGCAAATTATCAACAATCGGCTTAAAGAGTTCTCCATCTCCATGGGAAAAATAACCCGATGTAATGAGATCGATGACCTGTTTAAGTTCGTCATTGTTTTGATAATATTCCCAGGGGCGGTAACCCGCTTGGCGGAGATTCACGACTTCCTCTGTGGTCAAACCAAATAGAAAGAAGTTCTCTGCTCCAGCTTCTTGACGAATTTCCACATTGGCACCATCTAACGTCCCAATAGTCAGGGCCCCATTCATCATAAACTTCATATTACCCGTTCCCGAAGCTTCGTAGCCGGCGGTAGAAATTTGCTCAGACAGATCTGCCGCCGGATAAATCCGCTGCCCATTCGACACATTAAAATCGGGAATGTAAACCACTTGTAGGCGATCGCGAGAAACTGGATCGCGATTGACGATTTCCCCAACTGAGTTAATGAGTTTGATGATTAACTTCGCCATGTAATAACCAGGAGCTGCCTTGCCACCAAAAATAAAAGTACGAGGGGAAATTTCCAAGTTGGGATTGCTTTTTAACCGCCAATAGAGAGAAATGATGTGCAAAACGTTGAGATGCTGCCGTTTGTATTCATGAATACGCTTTACCTGGACATCAAATAGAGAGTAGGGATCGACCGTCATTCCCAAGGTGCATTCGATATGGCCAGCCAGATCGTGCTTGACCGATTGCTTCATCTTACGCCAGTCTTCTCGAAATCCAGCATCTTCGGCATAGCTTTCGAGTTGTCGCAGGTTTTCCAGATGCTTGATCCAACTATCGCCAATATTTTTACTTATTAGTTGGGTCATGGTCGGGTTACTGAGGACAACCCAACGACGGGGAGTGACCCCATTGGTTTTATTGGAAAACTTTTCGGGAGAAAATTCGTAGAAATCGCGCAGTACCGTTTCCTTGAGCAGTTCGCTATGGAGAGCGGCCACGCCATTGATCGCAAAACTTCCCACACAAGCCAAATTCGCCATCCGCACATAGCGCTCTCCGCTTTCATCAATGAGCGACATCCGAGCAATTCGTCCCTCATCCCCACTAAATTTGATGCGAACTTCATCGAGAAACTGACGATTAATTTCGTAAATAATTTCCAACAGACGGGGCAATAACTTGCCAAAAAGGTTAAGACTCCATTTTTCCAGGGCTTCGGGCAGCAGTGTATGGTTGGTATAGGCAAAAGACCTGCGAGTAATCCCCCAAGCGCTATCCCAATCTAGGTTATGCTCGTCGAGCAACAGACGCATCAGTTCAGCAACCGCAATCGAAGGATGGGTGTCATTGAGCTGGATCGAAAATTTCTCGTGAAAGCTCTCGACAGAGAGTCCCTGACCTTTTAAAATTCGCAGCATATCTTGCAAGGAACTGGAAACAAAGAAATATTGTTGCTCTAGTCGCAATTGCTTACCTTCAAAATTTTCATCATTGGGGTAGAGCACCTTGCTAATGGTTTCTGAGACTAACTTCTTCTCAACAGCCCCGTAATAGTTCCCTTGATTAAATGCCTGAAAATCGAAAGATTCTTGTGCTTCTGCACTCCAAAGCCGCAGAGTATTTGCTGTATTGACTTTATATCCTAAAACTGGTGTATCATAAGGAACTCCTCTCACCTCCCATTCGGGGACCCAGCGCACGCGATAATGCCCCTTCTCGTTGAGAAAGGATTCGGTATGGCCGCCAAATTTGACGGATACAGCCCAATCGGGGCGGGCAATTTCCCAGGGGTTTCCTTTGCGAAGCCACGTATCGGTAATTTCAACCTGCCAGCCATCACGGATTTCTTGCTCGAAAATACCAAATTCATAACGAATTCCGTAGCCAATATTGGCGACTTCCAAAGAGGCCAAGGATTCAAGATAACAAGCCGCCAAGCGACCTAAACCCCCATTACCGAGACCCGGTTCTTCTTCTATTGCTATTAATTCGTCGAGATCGATGCACAAAGCCTCCATGGCTTCTTTAAATTGGTCGTAAACCCCCAAATTAATTAGATTATTACCCAGATGGGGACCCATCAAGAATTCAGCGGACAAATAGCAAACGGTTCGTGAAGCTTGATTTGTATAGGCTGCCGCCGTGCTTACCCAACGCTGCAACATGCGATCTCGAACTGTATAGGCCAAAGCTAAATAATAATCATTTTTCGAGGCCAGCCTGGGAAATTTACCCTGAATATAGAATAGATTGTCTAAAAAAGCTCTTTTTAAGGTCTCTATACTTATGCCAGTGCGATCGTCCTCAATTAGCGGTTGAAGACTGTCAAGAGAATCTGCCGAAAGTGTCATAATCGATCCTAGGTGAATGTTCGTTCGAGCGATTGAAATTGGAGATGGACATAAAAATAATAAATATATGGCAATCTTGAAGCGTTATCCTTAGAAATCTCATATCAGTTCCAAAATAATGACCTCTGGGAATGCTTACATTCATTATTAGTCAATAATAATCATCCCTACTTTCGCGCCAAAGTTATATTTGTTACAAAACTCTGGAGCGATACTCATCTGAAAATAGAAGCTGAAACAAGCTGTCATTAAGACAAAAAGGAACTTAGCTTATCGTGAAATCGTCATTCAGTTAAAGCCACCTTTTGTGGAGAAAAGCCGATGAAAGCATCTTCGTTACCAGAGCGTTTTCCACAACTCTTCGCTGGATTAGCTGCACTGTCTCTTTCCTTGGTCGGGAGTTCCTTCATCTTTGCCCAGGCAATTCGCGAATTTAAACTTGCCAATGATGTTCTAATAGTAACTGGTTCGGCGAAAAGACCAATTCAGTCAGACTATATTATTTTACGTTTTTCTGTATCAAGCCAAGAGCCAACAGCTCAAGCTGCATACCAAAAACTGAAGAGTCAAACAAAGAGGTTACAAGCTTATTTGCAAGAACAAAAAGTACCTGATGATGCCATTACCTTGGGTGCTATTAATACCTATACTATCCCAGAGAGGACAGTAAACGGGCAAGAAACGGGGCAAATATTGGCTTATCGTCTGAGTCAACACTTAGAAATTCGCTCAGATGAAGTAGAAAAATATACGGAACTTTCCCAGCAAGCAAATGAGCTAATTAACGAAGGAATTAACCTAGTTTCTGAACCTCCTCAATATCTATATACCAAACTCAGTCAACTGCGGGTTGAAATGGTCGCTGAGGCTACCAAGGATGCCAAAGCTCGGGCTGAGGCGATCGCCAAAAGTACTGGCAATAGAGTAGGTGCGATCAGAAGTGCCAAGACGGGTGTGTTTCAAATTACATCTCGTAACTCAACGGATGTAAGCGATTACGGTATTTATGATACTTCTTCCCTAGAAAAAGATATTACTGCTGTGGTGTCGGTTCAGTTTGGTATGGAATCATCCCCAAGATAGTCAAACAAAACTCCAGTTCTTTATCTGGTAGTCCCCACAAAGTAGTGAAGCTCATTACCAGAAAGTGCAATTATTCCCTAAAGTCCAGTAAATTCGTTGCAATTATCGTAACTTAGAGAGTCTTAAAAATTCTGAAACATCTTAATTGTTATACTTGCACCAGTTTGCAGAGACTACCCTATTCCCAACCATTCCTCAAATATTCAGCTCAAAGACAAGAATGGAAGAAAAGCAGAGAAAAATGAGCTTGCATCTATTTTTACGCTTGAAAAATCATTTTTTGTAACCGATATCTAAGATATACAGTATAATATTTAGGGGATTTTTGTAACCGACTGTAACCAACTTTAGCCAGTTTCGGTTACATTTCAGAGGGCTGCTTTTTGCTCAATTACCATCATATTTGATTAAATTTAACCACCGCAAATTATTTGTAACCTGTAACCAACTTCTAAAAACCCCCCCCTCCCCCTATCTATTAGACTCTATATAGCGCCGCCGGTTTACTCTTATATCACCATGATGGATACTCCCGAGAACAGCACGGGGGGCCTTAGAAGGGAAAAAAGTCGGCTACAGTTACAAAATCACTTTTGACCGCGAGTTTGGACAATAAGTACTTTAAAATTCACAGAAAGCATATAAGAATTAACTTTTTTTTGTAACCAAGTTCGGGTACAGTCGGTTACAAGCACTTATTATAGTACATAAAAAAATGCCCCTAATGTATACGGGGCAATTGTTACGGAGTTTGCTCTCTTTGTAACCAAAACAGGCCAAGTCGGTTACAAGTCGCGCTGACGATAGTACACCTTCTGTGGACCTTCATCTTTAAATCTTTTCAGTTTGTAGTTAAACCGCAGTTTATTCACCATGACGTTATGGAGTTTTCCTGCCAAGGTTTTTTCTAACCTTCCACTGATGCGGGCTCCCGTTTCACTGTTGCCACCGATGGAATGCGACGTGTATGCCTCAATACCGAAAATCGCAAAGGCTAAATTACCTTTAGTCATCGGTACAGTGTTGGGATTGTATTTATTGTGGGAATTATTTGTATTAAACGGATTGGGTATGCGACCTTTGATTTTAGCTTCTTCGGATAGAGAACTGATGTAATCTACGATTAATTCCGTATCAGAATCCTCATGGACGAAACTCGCGCTCATTTTTTCTTGTACGGGTTCTAATCCAGCTGGGACGTAACTCAATAGCTCAGCATCTTCTTTAACTTGTGCCCAAAATTGGTTCCGCTCGTTTTCATCGTCAAGCCAGGTGCTATCAAGTGCGTTATTACCAATGCTAATCGTGATAAATCTCCTATTTCCCGTCGAATCCTTTAAGAAATTGCCCGTATTCACCGTAGCACAGCAAGAAAAGGCTCGGCGAAATAGAATCGATTCTCTACTGTAGGGAGGTCGAATGTCATCTTCCTGCAATGAGAAGAATATTTTGATGGCGGTTACGTCTGCTTTTTTAGTTAAACCGTCTAGCTCCTCGAATTCTACCAGCATATACTTGTGGTATTTCAATAGATCGTCTTTATCGGACGTGCCAAAACCTGTGGCATGCGATGGTGTGAGTTGGCGAAAGAACGTTGATTTACCTTTACCTTGCGCGCCGTGAATTACAAGCACGTTATCATTTTTGCTACCTGGAACTAGCCAACGATTCATCGTACCTTTGAACCAAGTAAGGACAATTTTAAATTCGCTAGATACAAGATCGAGATGGAAGGTATCCGCCAATAAACGATAGCGGTCGCTCCCGTCCCATGCTGGTAAATTCTGGGCCCAATGTTGCTGGGGATAATAGATGTTATCTAGACTTAACCTGTCAATTATATGGTCATAATCTATATTTCTAAGGTTGTTATGGATCAACCCATCGTAGAAAGGTTTTTTACGTACTGCCAGTACTTCCTTCATCAATTTCTTGATGTCTGTCCAAACTACGACGGTGTCATCATCAAATGTAAAACGGCTTTTACTGACGTCAAATCGAATCATGCGAGAACAAACGTTATCAAATGCTTTTTGGACAACTGGTGCTTGTTTACGCTGATTTTTGACTTTCTTGAGGTAATGAAGGTACTTTTGATATTTTTCCCCATTGCTTTGAGAAACTTCTGTCGGCAGAGGGTAATATTTATCGGTTTGTTCTTGTAGCTGATTTGCTTCTTCGATCCAATGCACCACTAAACGATATTTTGCTGGGATCGTCTTGTCGTTAATGTCGAGCTTTAGCAAAATACCTCCATCCTCGCTGTCAATATTCGCCAGGTTGATTAGGAAATCGATAGAGTTTTCGTCTACTTCTTTAACGAATTTATGGAAGTCAAGTTTTAATGCCTCATGTAATTCTTCTGGAGTAAATAATGATATTATATTTACTGACTTTTCACCTGAATTATCTTGTATAATAGATTCAGTAGCATTGTTTTTATCTGAATAATTTTCTGAATTCAAGTTTATTTCTTTCATGATATAGATAGATAAAATTGTGCATTTTGGTTTCTCCAAAGTTTGATAAATTGTTGTGATTTCTCGAACAGCTCCTTGATGTGTCACCATCAAAGGGCTATATTTTTTCGTTATTCAAGATCTAAGCGATCCTATTTTCTTGCCGCATAATTTCCTCGGACAAAATCATTCTTGCCCAAGATGATGGAGGCAATTGTTTTTCATTCGCAGCTTTTTCAATACGTTTCTTAAAATTGCTGTCGATTCGGATACCTAATAAATGACTTTTACGTTGTTTGGAGTTACTCATGTTTAGATGTTTCTAGAAACCGTCTAACATAATTATACAAGATTTCGTATTACTATTGTTACTTTAGATACTAAAAAACTCTAAGAAACAATAAAAATAGCTCGATAAAATTAGTAGTAAAAAAGTAAATAATCCTACCGCCATTATTAATATCTTAAATTTTCTTAAATAAGAAGGTGATGCAAATCAAAAAATAGTAACGAACGATACTTCTGTCGGCTCGCTCCTTGCTATTGTTAAATTCGACTTATAGCTGTTCTCAAATCAATGAGGTGCAGAATTTGTTGGAAGAAGGAAAAAGAAAAATATACTTCACTAAATTGAGAAGAGCTATAATTTAAAACTAATGAAGTTGGCAATAAGAGTTTGACTAACCAAACTAACTTTAAATCTCAGCTCGAATCGCAAACGAGCCTTCTCGGAACCATTGTTAGTTTGCCTTGCTCTGGTGTGGCAGAAATACTATCGCAGCTTGGTTTTGATTGGCTGTGGCTCGATCTGGAACATTCTACTCTCAGCCTCGAGCTAGTCCAGCAAATTATTCAGGCGGTAGGTAATAACGCTGCTTGTTTGGTAAGGGCACCAGGTAACGAGGTTATTTGGCTCAAAAGAATTCTCGATACCGGATGCGATGGCGTGATCGTTCCTCAAATTCAAACCCCTCAAGAAGCCCTTCAAGCCGTTAAGGCTTGCAAATATCCCCCAGAAGGAATTCGGAGCGTTGGCTTGAGTAGAGCCCATAATTATGGAATTAATTTTCAAGAGTACGTCGAAACCGCTAATCAAAAATTATTCGTTGCCTTGCAGATAGAACATATTAATGCGGTAGACAATATCGATTCGATCGCCGCCGTAGAAGGTTTTGATGCAATTATCGTCGGACCCTACGATCTTTCTGCCAGTATGGGAAAGATCGGACAAGTCGATTGTGCCGAAGTACAACAAGCGATCGCCCGAGTCCGCCAAACCTGTTTGGAAAAAAACATTCCCCTGGGCATATTTGCTAAGGATAGTCGCACCGCATTATTAGCTCAAAACCAAGGTTATCGGCTTATTTGCGTGGGAAGCGATTTTACCTATTTATTAACCGGCGCGCAACAAACTTTACAGCAGCTTAAGTCTAGTTAATCTCGTTAATTCTAAAGTTTAAGAAGAAGAAATTAAGCAAAAATGGGGCAAGAAGTTTTGTCTCAAAGGTGTAATGAGTGTTGATGATGCTAAAAGGGCAGTCGATATAGGTGCCGATGCCATCATGGTTTCTAATCATGGTGGTCGTCAACTAGATGGTTGTATATCGCCTTTCGATCAGTTAGCAGATATAGTGGATGCAGTTGGGGATCGAATCGATGTAATCTGGGATGGCGGCATCAGAAGAGGAACCCATGTTCTTAAAGCACTGTCAGTTGGAGCTAAAGCCTGTTCTGGTGGAAGATGGTATTTATATGCCTTGGCAGCTGGTGGTCAACCAGGAGTTGAAAAAGCTCTCTCTAATATGAAAAATGAAATAGAGAGAGATATGAAACTGATGGGAGTAACCAAACTCTCTCAACTATCCAGAAAAAACCTCAAATTTAGATAATTCTTCTAATCAAGAAAAATAGCTTCTTGGATTGTAGGAATCACTAATAGTTCTTTGATTTACGGAAGCAAACTGGCCTAATCTACTTCTTCGTTTCCGAACAATTTCTATGGCTCCTTGTTCCAAATTAGAAAGCGTACGCCATCGCTGCGCCATCTTCGATTAAAGTTATATTTTTCCCGTCGTAACGAATGTAATCAGCTTTATCGATGTCTCTATCATATGGACGCTCATTATTGATCCAACTAATTTCCCCAGTTTCAATATCTCTAATTTTCAGTCCCCGATTGCGGG
The DNA here is from genome assembly GCA_030064795.1 of Pleurocapsa sp. MO_226.B13. The sequence goes on from JASJEI010000318.1 coordinate 16,635, forward strand.
AATCATAACGCCCGCGCCGGATATTAGTTCGCGCCAGTACTTGGTAGGTTCGGGCTTGATAGAGCTTGGGATCGCCGAGGGAAATCACCTGATGACGATGACTTCTAGGCGTTAAATCTAAAGCAGGCGGGAAAATTGATGCTAGTGCTTCTCTGGCAGCGATTTCTCTCTTGCTAACGAAGGTAGGTCTTCTGCGAATATTGAAGATGACGAAGTAGACGTATTGGAAGGATCTAACTTCTTTAATATCCGCAACTTCGATATTTAAGTACTCAGCAATGGTATTAGTACCCATAACTACTTGCTCTATCTCTCTATGCTTGTAGTATTGATTATGGGTCTATAGTACCTTGTGTCTAATCCCCTTGGGAGCCCTGTGAAGTAAGCGATTTAAGGATTTGTTACATAACCATCTTTGGTATGGAGACATCTATTTGCGGTCAGCTTCGCTGGCTTACAGAGCGAGATCTCGATGGGCTATTGGTTGAGTTTGGAACCGCAATCATTATTAATCTTGGCAATAGTAACAATATACTAGCACCATTGCCAGAGCCTAATATACATATATGCCCGATACAATTGTATTGCAAGGTTATACATGTTGTTATTGTTATGGCTAATAAAAAAGACTTAATAGGAAAGAAAATAGGATTACTAACAGTCATCAAAGAATTAGAAACTAAGACTTACTCTAATGGCAGAAAAAACTATCAGTATGAGTGTAAATGTGATTGCGGAAATGTCGTTACGAGAAACTATCAAAGTTTAAACAGGAAAAATATTAAGCAGTCTAATTGTGGATGTATCTCAGGAAATAGCATCAATAAAGAAAATCACGGCCTAAGTGGGACGAGAACTCACAATACTTGGTCAGGGATGAAACAGCGATGTTTGGACAAGAACCATAGTACTTATACGAACTATGGACAACGAGGAATCACTATAGAAGACGAGCGTTGGTTGGATTTTGAGAATTTCTATGAAGACATGGGTGAGCGACCTGAAGGGATGACGCTAGACAGGATTGATAACAATAGAGGTTACTGTAAGGACAATTGTCGATGGGCAAATCCAGTTGTGCAGTCAAATAATAGAAGACCTAGTTCGGGTACTAAATTGACAGATGCCGATGTATACACAATATTCTGGATGTTTGAGTGCGGAGGCAAAACTAAAGCTGAGATTGCTAGAGAGTTCGATGTTGCAAGAAGTACTATTAGCAGAATTATAAATGGGAAGTCTCGTAAACACTTAACTTCAGATAGTTAAATAAATTGACCCAAAACCTCAAAATCTCGTAATACACAATTATTAACTAATGTAAAAATGGGTCAGAAATGGGTTTTTGAAACGAGGTACTATAAATAAGCAAAGCTAAACAAGAATCCATTTTATCTCTGAATCCTGAAACATATACCCTGTATACCTTAGTGGGCGAAGAGAGACTCGAACTCTCACGGTTTCCCGCCACATTTTGAGGATGGCAGCTTCTAAAATTAATCAGCGCCTAAAAAGTATACAATTCATATATATCAATAATTCTGAATGTAATTTTTGATCGTTCATTGTTATTACAAATGGTCGAAATACTCTAAAAAATGGGTCTAAATTTACTTGTTTTTGGGTCAGAAACCCATATTACAAGTGTATTCTTACAAGAAGAAAACTAAGATTGGAAAAGTAACTATAGAAGAGCATTGTGGTTATTTCAGACTTAGGTTTACGTATCCAGCCAAACACAGGCACGAGTTAAAGGTATCTAAGATATCAGAGGAAGGTTTTGCTACTGCAACCAAAAGGGCGCGCCAGATTAATGCTGATATTGAAAATGACTGTTTTGATTTTGACTATATTCGTTATAAGCCGAAGGGTGGTGCCAAGACGCTTAACGTGGTAAAAGACATTGTTGTAGAGCCTACAATCAAAAGTTCGCTACCAATAGTCAATGAATCAGAGTCTAAACCCGAACCAGAAATCATAAACATAATGGCGCTCTGGAATCAGTACAAAGAGACTAATAAATTAATCATCGGCAAAACAACTCAACTATCCACATGGAAACAAACAGATAATTGTCTAGGGAAAGTTTCAACCGAAGCATTGGACATTAAGAACAATGACCTGTTGGTAACTGAGTTACTTGCTTTGAATTTGATATACCTGAGTTATGAAGAGAAAATGTAGCTTGTAAAAAAGTTATTGATGTGGAAGGTTCAATTTGAGCGCCTCTATTTTTTAAAAGCGTGAAATGCATGTTCAGCATCTAATATCTAGACCCGAATCGCTGAATCTGAATACAATAATGTCTGGGTCCCGATAAGTAAAATTTAGCCAAAACAAAGAGCGAGCCGACAGAAATATTGTTCGTTATTATTAGAGTAGCTAGCATCTTCGGCGATCAAAAGACAGATAGCATAAAGCTAGGTTATGCGAGCGCATTTTCCAGGTTTTTCAGGATAAAAAGTAGAAGAAGCAATCTTGACGGTTGAAAACCTAGAATTATTTTAACTTGCATCAATTCTCTCGTCCGTGCTTTCCATCAAAGTTATAGAGAAAGCCTTGCAGACTAGCCGAAGGATCTTATTCCCTGCACATTGATTGGATTAAAATCATGGACGCTCTGCTCTCACTCATAACTATGTTCGCGTAGCTCAAATCAGCGATCTGGAAGCCAAAGGTTATTTTGTGGTTCGGGTCGAAGGGCGAACCATTGCTTTATTCAATCACAATGATCGAATTTACGCTGTCGATAATCGCTGTCCTCACATGGGTTTTCCCTTACACCAAGGCTCAGTTTCTAACTGCATCCTGACCTGTCATTGGCATCATGCTCGTTTCGATCTCGGAGGCGGCGGCACATTCGATCCCTGGGCAGATGATGTCCGCTCGTTTCCCGTCCAAATTCGCTCAGGAGAAGTGTGGCTCGATCTTACCGATCGTCTCGATGCCAAGACCCACGCAAGGCAAAGGTTAATCGATGGTTTACAACAAAGTATTTCTCTGATAATTGGTAAGTCCGTTCTTGCTTTGCTAGCTGAAAAAATAGAACCTAAAGAGGCTTTTCAAGTAGGGCTAGATTTTGGCGTACGCGATCGCGATCGCGGTTGGGGTGCTGGTTTAACCATGCATACCTGTATGATAAATCTCCTGCCCTATCTCGACAAACGGGACCGACCCCGCGCCCTGTATCATGGTTTGGCAGCAGTAGCTGCTGAATGTGCGGGTAAACCACCTCGATTCGAGCAGCAGCCTTTACCTTTATCCGAACAGACTGGAGATAAATTACCTTTACTAGAAAACTGGTTTCGTCAGTTTATCGAAGTTCGCGATTCTAGAGGTGCAGAACGCTGTTTGGTTTCAGCAATCGAATTCGATGTCGAGCGTCAGTAAATTGCTCAAATGCTGTTTGTCGCTGCTACAGATCATCGCTATCTCGATGGTGGACATACCATTGACTTTACTAATAAAGCACTCGAAGCTCTCGATGCTGTGGGGTGGCAAAATGCTGCTTCCGTATTGACTAGTTTGGTTCGAGGCTATGCAAGTGCTGAAAGGAAAGAAGAGTCTAACGCTTGGCGTTATCCAATAGATCTGGTTGCCATTTTAGAGAATGCTTTCTCACGTTTAGATGCAGCGATCGCCAAAGGCAGGGAAAAACGAGGCAGTTGGACTGCTCAAGAACGACTATTAGAAGTATTGTTAGGAGAAGACCCTCAAGCGATCGCCAATTCTTTGTTAGAAGCATTAGAAAAGGGTGCTGCTTTTGAAGAATTAGCTGGTAAGCTTAGACGCACTAAAGTTACCTATTCTATTCCTTCTCCATAAGGCGTTTGAGGATTTCAAAGTGCAATGTAAATGCGTCTAAGCTTACTGTTACCTATGCTGCTACCCTACGAATTGCCCAATTTTCTACCAATAATGATTTTAGGGATTGGAATACGGCGCATCATTCTTTTACCTTTGCTAATGCCGTCGAGTCAGGATGGCGGCGAGTCCCTTCTCCATTGCTGTTGCGAGGAGTTTTTGATGCGGCAATGACCGTATATCTCAATCGCTTTTTAAATGTACCTCCTGCTCGCCTTCCAGAACCTGACTTTTCACGGCATCTCTGAAACCCCCTCCAGAACTGGATTTCCTCCCAAGGCTTATTTTCAATAATTTTGGCTTAATGACAATCGATAACGGGAAAATAAGCCTTGGGGAATCGGTGGTTTAGCGATCGCT
>JASJEI010000319.1 GCA_030064795.1 Pleurocapsa sp. MO_226.B13
TCATCGCCAAACACCTCAATTAAACAGCATGACAGGTTTAATCCTGCATAAATAATCCCCCTTTCGCTATCGATTTCGGCTTTTGTCCCCCGCTGTCTTGATGCGCGTACATGCGGCGAACCGAATCGCCTTTGTCTTGCGCCTTTCGGCGGCGCGGGGTCGCACCGCTGGTGGTCGAACCTACTTAACGAACCATAATATCTAAATCCCGTCGCGGTAGCTCCATAACTGGTTGGATCGAATATTCTTTGAATTGTCGTTCCAGGTTTTAATTCTGTAAACTGAGGACTAATATTACGGGTTGGTGGTGGATAGCGAATCTCTACCATTACTGAGCTACGCCCACTCCTCTAGCTTCGACGAGTAAATCTTCAATATCCCTATCATTGCCGCTTTTTAAGACCTCAACAGGAGTACGACCTTCAAAAGCTCTTAATGGTTTAGTCAACCAGTTAAGTTTGGCAAAATCTGATATTTGTAGAGTCTTGAGAAGTTCGGGTAAGCGATCGATTACACCATCATCTCCTTCTGGGTCAAACTGCCACAAGGGAAACTTATAAACACCATTATCTTTTAATCCCAAAAGCGTACCTGCCTTACGGCGATCGTGTACGGTAGTAATTGCCTGACAGCCAATTAGTTTTGCTACTTCTGGCGTAGTAATGCTTCGGGCTAACAGTTCGCGACGACGTTGATAGTATCGTTCTAAATTAGCCAGTTCCAGTACGGCTAAATTACCCTCACTGTAGTCATCGCCCGCAATCTTTTTCGCCAAAGCTTTTTTTTCAGGATCGATTACTTTAGGTTTGAGGGATTCGGCTATTTGCTTGAGATGTTGTGGAGAAGATTCTGTTATCGAAGCTGCTACATGATGCAACAGGGTTTTTGCTATTTCATCCCTGTCTTGGGGAACCTCAATGGAGTGAATAACGGTATTTTTCATCTTCAGCTACCAATTCACATAGCTTTATTGTAACTTGCCTAAGATATATAGTTTTATTTAAAAAAAGGTTAAGAGATATAGGGCTAAAAGTAGCGATGGTAACACTAGGGCAATCTAGCTTAAATTGCTTGCCCTGAAAAGGTTTAAATAAACTGGATCGGTAAGTGTAGCTTTTTAGCAGTTATGTGTATTTCTTTTCTTAGATTCTTATCTTTCAGACTTTGGGTACTAATTTTGGCTAAGGTTAGGGAAATTTTTGCTCTTTCGTAAAATGCCAAAGCATCCTCACCATTCTTGGCACTGCTGAAAATTATGCCCTCTATATCGACATATTTCTTTGGTGTCTCATAGAAGTATTTGCTCCATTCCTGAGTCAGCGTTCTGCGGTCGTTATTCGCTATAGTTGTGTTCAATCCAGCATTCCAACATCCTTCGCCTCGCAGATCTAAAAGCTTGATACTTCGTTTCAATTCAATAGTTGCCAATTGATGCTGTCCAATTGTAATTAGATCTTCGTCGCCGAAGATTTCAACCAGACAGCAGCTAAGGGTATATCCAGCATAGATAATTCCCCTATTGGGACTGTCGGCTGGTTTTCCATTTACTCTAAGCTGATGGTCGAACCTACTGCGCGGGCCATTGTATCTAAAGCCAGATGCGGTAGCACCATAACTCGTAGGGTCGAATATTCTTTTAAGTATCGTACCAGCAGGAATTACGTAATATTGAGGAGCGATTTCACGATTGGGAGGGGGCGGATAAATCCTAACCATTACTGAGCTACCCCAACTCCATCAGCTTCAATTAGTAAATCTGCAACATCGTCGGGGTTGCCTTTTTTTAACACCTCAATTGGGGTCAAATTATCAAACGCAGCCATTGGCTTGCTTAACCAGTTGATTTTCCTGAAGTTGGATACATTTAGCCGAGACAGAAGCTCTGGCAATCTGTCTACAATTCCATCCTCTCCTTCGGGGTCAAACTGCCACAGAGGATACTTATAGACACCACGATCTTTGACTCCCACGATCGCGTTAGCCTTAAGGCGATCGCTTGCTGTTTTATGGTGCTGCCAGCCCATTAAATCTGCTACTTGAGTTGAAGTGAGACTGTCTTTTAGTAAAGCCTGACGACGCTGATACAACAGCTTGAGGTTTTCTAACTCAAGCAACCATAGAGGTTCTGAATTATCATCTGATGACATGGATTCGTTTACTTCAGGCTCAAAGACAAAACTCAACTGTTCCAAATCTTTCCTGTCGGCAGCATCGATTGTCGCTTTCAGCGATCGCATAACTGCCTGGGTAACTTCTCGGCGACCGTGAGAGCTAGTTTGAGTTTTTTCAGCTCCGTTATCGTTCATTTCAGCTCCACATCATATACTATCTGCAACTTAATTATAAGATATTTGCTGAAGGTATACGATGTATATTTACCCCCGATTAGTGTCCTAATCAGAAGTAGAAATTGAAAAACGAACGACTAAAACTACTAACCATGAAGGCTTTAGCGTACCAAATAATTTTACGATTATTATTTGGTACGCAAAAGATACGCAAATTTTGCTATTTTACTCAGATCTTGCACCAAAAAAAGTTGATGGGAGTGTCGGTTAACCCATAAAGTGCAAACGTTAACCCATAAGTTGAAAATTTTTGACACATATAATGAATATCGTTATGAATCTAAATGCCGAACACAAGTAATTCAAAGCTATGCTCTGTCTGGGTTTTATCTTTTATATAGAAATAGAATCTTTAGGGGCGCGATCGCAATCGCAGCAGAATATCGAGTCAGATTTTTGCAAATTATGGGTTAATAAGTTCGGATATTTTCATTATATGAGTTAATTTTTTGCAACTTATGGGTTAATGACTATACTCAAAGTACTGAAAACTCGTAGAGATATTTTTAACTTATGGGTTAACCTATAAATTAGGTCAGAGCAAGGGATGAGCAAATATGGCTTCAATTATTTATAAATGGTCGATAGATGAATGGCATGAACTGGTTGATTCTGGAGTGTTAGAGGGAAAACCAGTCGAACTTTTGGAAGGAGATATTGTTGAGATGAGTCCCGAGGGGATTGAGCATAGCTACACCAATCGCTCTATCGTTAAATATCTGAGGCGGTTATTGGTAGATTTAGCTGAGGTAATTCAGGCTCAACCGATTACCCTGGATAACTCCGAACCAGAACCAGACGTCACCATAGCTCGTCTGCCAGAAGAAAGGTATAAACGGCATCATCCCTATCCTCAAGATATCTATTGGCTCATCGAAGTATCCAACAGAACTTTGAAAAAAGATCTAGAGCAGAAAATTATTACCTATGCTCGCAATGGCATACCCGAATATTGGGTAATTGATTTAAAGAATAAAAAACTGATTGTTCACACTCAACTGCAAAACAGTAGTTACTCACAAACTATTGAGTATCAATCAGGGTCATTAACATCTCAAGCTTTTCCCGATCTTGAAATCGATTTAGATAAACTGTTGCTGTACTGATTTTTTATGCCTCGCAAAGCCGATCCAAAATGCGTTTATTGTGCCAATCACTACCCTCAAGAGTCTGTAGCAGAGTCCAAACATCCTGAATGTTATGTCAGAGCAAAATGTCGTACTAAGCGTTATCGTTTACGTAACCCGAATAAAGTTAACGCCAAACGCAGACAAAATAACGCGAGGAAACTAGGCATTACCACTATCGAGCCGATTTTACCCGAAGCATATCGGGCAGAACTTGAGATTTACGGAAAGGAAAATCAGCTAGTTCACAGCGTAGCCCTCAAAATATACCAGGGCAACAAGCTATCTCATCAAATGTTACCCCAGCATACACAAGGACTAAGACAGCCAGAACTTGAAGCCTATATCCAGAAGCTTCTGAATTACTTGGAGACGGAATATGGAGTTGATTGCTTTGGATTAATTTATTGGCTCAATCCTGCCGATTGTCCTGAATGTCGAACGAACGATTTAGTCCTCAGCAGCAAGAACTCAAACAAAGCATAATGGATTACTCTTCAAGCTCCGGCGATATGGCCGGGTGTCCCGGCCGTCGGCAGTGCGCTTTTGGTAGCATAATCAAGCAAGTAAACTCTATTGATTCATCTCAACTAAGAGATGAGGTTAAGCTGCGGCGAGCGGGTGAACTTTTTTATCAGGGAAGTGTAAGTCTTCTGGCACAAGCTGAAGCAGCCCTAGAGGATGCTCAACAGCAAGAGGTAGATTTAACTGATACTCCTATAGACAATAGCTTCGGTCAATTTTTAGCTTCTCTGGCTCAACATAATGTTAGCACCAGTTTCTTACAAAAATATCTCAAACCTCAAATTAGGTCTAAATATGAACGTGAATCAACGATAAAGATCCAGTCTTTAAGCTCAGTTGAAGCGGTCAATTTACTTGATTTTGATTTATTAGAATCAGAAGTTGTTTCAATAGCGAGTGACGAGGATATTAATGCTTGGATAGATCGAGTAGCAAGGTGTCTTGAAACTAATTCAAGGATTCATACTCTACCTCAGATTGTCAGAGCGACTGGTTTATCTAAAGCGCAAGTATTTATCTCTTTACTGTTCGGCGATTTTGAACTTGTACAGTCAGGAGATTTTTACGAAGGACTTGGGATTGAAGTGAGATCCATAACAAAGGAAATCACTGTTGTTTAATAAATTCAACGCTATTGTATTAGCCGTAGATTCAATTGGTTGATATGCAAAGGTATTTTAATTACTATCTTCAAGGAATAAGAATTGCTACTTTAATTGGCTTTGCCTACACCTTAATATTTTTCCCTTTGGAATATTTGGTATTGCCTGAAGAATTAGCTCAATATTCACTACACGATACTATTGAAGGCAGCGTTATTTTGGTTGCTTTTGTTTCAACTCTTCCAGGGTTAGCTGTATCTTATTTAATTAATTCGTCCTTTAACATCAATACAGGTTTTGTTAGCTTTTTACTTTATGTAGACCATACTGCTAAAAATCTTGACTTTCTTGGGAGTGAATTATTAATGATTGGAATATTTTTGGGTTCAACCTATCTTATTCGTCTTTGTAAAAACGTTGAACGGCAAATGCAACTTGAACCATAAGCTGTCCAAAAAGGAAGCATAAGCTGTCCGCACTCAAGCGACTTAAGAATTACTTAATAGTTGTGTTGGTCGCACTTACAGAAAAAATAAGGAGGCTTATGTCCCGCCAATCACATCTCGATTAGGTTGACGAACTCCAGGACGACGATTGGGTTTCTGACCCAAAGTCCCAGTAGGAGATGAATTATCAGAACTGACAATCGAAGAAGATACTTTTGACAAACCTAATTTATGACGTAGCGCATGAGCTAATTCTCCTGACTCAAATTGAAAAGCTTTTTCCCCGTCAATTGCTTCGGCAGCGATCGATAAACATTTTGCTACAGAAGGTGCATAAGATTCCCAATGTCGTGGCTGAAGAGTAGAAGCGTCTTCCTCCAATGCTTTACGGTAAGTTTGAGTCAGCCAATCTTTGAGAATACCAACACAGCCAATACTGCGTTCGTAAAAATATTCCCAATGCTGTTCTAACAAGGGAGGATTCGTCAAAGACATTTGCTCCCCAAAGCTTTTAAGTACCCGTTGAAACTCTATTAAATCATCTTTACAGTCCGCTTTCTGCTGTTTGGATAGAGAAGGACGGTAATCTCGTCTACGAATTGCCATTACCAAAATTCCTCATAAGGTTTAATTTCCTCTGGCTCGTGCTTTGGTTGCTCTTCGGTGTCCGAGACAACTGCTGGGGTGTTTTGAGTCGTTGAAGATTCATCTTCTCCAATACTAGAAATGGTCAAGAAAATATCTTTGGCTTCCCCATCCTTCAAACGCTGTAACAAAATGGATTCAGTAGTTTGAGTTTCTTCGAGGAAATGTGCGAGAGCTTTAGCTGTAATCGTGAATCTTTGTCCATGTTTTTTATACTGTTGTCGTAACTCTTGTGTGGCTAATTGAATCTCTCGTTCGGAGCGACCCTGGAAAATACTGTAATACTGAGAGATACAGCGAACCCATTGTCCTCGTACATAGGCATAAGTAATTCCTGCATCTTGTGGGTCATAGCGTACACTAACTCGTGTTTTCTCAATCGAGCCACTGCGAAAACTATGATGCCAGTAATAGAGATGATTAATCTTAATTCCCTGATTGGGAATGACTTTTGCCGTTCCCTTGGGGGTGGTGGGTAAGGTCAAGATGCGAAAGGTTTCATCATAGGGAATTAATCGGCTCGGTCTTAAACCAGTTTTAGCTATGCCTTGATGATAGGCGTTAGTTGGACTTTGACCTAATGCGGGATGCTCTTTGTGGTCATAAAATTCGTACACCCAATTACATAAATATTCATACAAACTCCCCAGTGTCCAAATGGCGTGCCGACGTGGATTAACTGCTGGAGTTAAGACACGAGAGTTTTTGGTAATTTGTGTATTCCCCGCCAGATTGTGAATAAACATAGTGTTGGCGGTACCAAACAAAGACGATAACGTCGATTCGCTTCTGCACAATCTGAGGAGCTAGCACTTTTGATTAGCAAACCGACATTGCTTTGATTTAAGCTGTTAGGGCTGATTACTGTTAATTGACCTTGTGTAATCAATTGTTCAAAAACTGCAAGCGGTAAGTTGATGATCTTCTGTTGCGAGTTTAATAGTGTTACTTCTGTGTTCCCAAGGTTGAGAACCAGCCAATCAATTCCATCCCAAACTATTTGACTTCCTATGGTCGGTTGAATTAACCCTTGAGAAATTAAGTTTTTGTCGGTTGAATTCCATGATTCAGATATTTGGGAGGCTGCCTTGGCACTTTCAATAGATAGAAAGACTCTGACTTTTTCTGGTTCACTGGCTAAGTCAGCAGCACTTAAATCAACGTAGATTTGTTTAGTTGCGATTAAGCTGTAAATTTCATCGGGGTTGAGTTCCCATTCCCATAACTTTAATAGTGTTATTCCTGGTTGGCTTTCTACTAAACCAATTATTTTTTCTTGGTTAGGGAGTAGTGATTCCGACTCGGTTTTTGCTCGAAAGTAATCTTCTAGAAAGTAGAGATTACGTTGAAGATTCCAATCAATTTCTGTTTCTGTGCGAACGTGGTACTCAAGTCCCCATTGCATAGCATAGGCTTCTCCGGGAGGACACCGCCATTGACCTGATTGAGTTTGTTGGTAGCGGTGTGGCATTTTAATTGCCAGTCGTTCTAATTCTTGTGATGTTTTCCATTCTTCCCAACCAGCTTTCTCCCGACGTATGACAAAGTAATCTGGGGTGTGCCGCACTCCTAACTGGCGACCTGAAGCACTCTCATAGTTCAACTTAATCGTTGGTGGCTGGTCGTAATATTCGAGTACCTCGCTATCGTATTCCATTAAGTAGATACCTGCGAGTTCATGGTGATGACTTTCAAATTGAATAGTTACGCCCATTTTTTGACGCTTGATAGCGACCACTGACATTTCCCCTACGACTTTGTACTCTTCGAGATGGCGGTGAAGAGCGAATTTGTTGGATTAGAATTGTTGCTTGCTCGCTTAAATTGAGCTTGATACACCAATCACGGAACTGTTCGCTGGTTAGCATTGCACCAAGTTGATCAACTGCTTTTCAAGCAGATTTTAACTTATTTAGTGCCACTTTATGATTCTTTTTTGGACTTGGTGCCATTTTATGATTCAAAATTTTCCTCATCTCAAACATTGAGTTGACGAATTGATTAGTTTTTAGACCCTAAAAGTGTGCCATTTTATGCTTCCATAAGTGCCATTTTATCCTTCAAGTTACAGGAAGCATAAGCTGTCCGATTTTGTTCGACTTAAGAATTGCGTAATATTTTTCCCAGATATCGTTTGACTGTTTTTGGGATTACCCTCCAACACTTTCACATCTCCCCAATGACATCGCGACTTGGTTGGCGAACCCCAGGACGATTTTTAGTTGTCTTTCTTTTAGCAGGAGCAGGAGCTATAGGCGGGTTTTCAGAATTAGTAATTGATGATGATGCTCCCGATAAACCTAATTTTTGACGTAATAAAGATAGCTCTCCCGACTCAAATTGAAATGCTTTTTCACCTTCAATTGCTTCGGCTGCTATTTGGATGCACTTAGAAATAGATGGAGCATAAAGTTGCCAGTGACGTTCCCTCAAAGTAGAAGCGGATTCATCCAAAGCTTGGCGATAAGCCTGAGTCAGCCAGTCTTTGAGAATACCCACACAGCCAATACTTCTCTCATAAAAATACTCCCAATGAATTTCTAATTCGGGAGCTTTTTCTAAAGTCATTTTCTCACCAAAGCTTTTCAATACTCTCTGGAACTCAATTAAATCTTCCGAACAGCCCGCTTGGTAACGAGGAAAATGAATATCGATACTGCGACGAGAGAGTTGACCACTAAGATTGCGAAATTCCAACAACTCATAAGTACCGAACAACCCATGCAAAGTATTAGTCATACTAGCAATCGATTGTAGAGCATCCATTTGAACTTGTTGTCTGCTACTGCTTGCCAACTTAGAAAACCTCTGAGCTTCATCAGTCAAAAAGACTACTAAATCTCGATGGCGCATATTAACTATCACCTGTTCTCGTAGAGTAGATAAATGACTGTTCTTTGAACCAATACTGCGTTGATATGGCTTACTTTTTTTGAGCTTACTTCTATTAGGAATTGAATAATCTGAAGTTGGGGATTCAGCCAAAGAAGCTAAAACACTCTGATAATAAACTTTCCAGTCAAAGCTACCCGATTCTGGTGCGCGAGCTTCCGTTGTAGCTACTGGCAGATAATTAGGATCTCGTTTAAGTCGTGCCGTTTTCTCTGACACCATCACTTTCATGATCTGGCGCAGTAAAGTTGTCTTACCAACTCCCGTAGGACCAAACAAAAAGATGACAGATGCACCCCCTGGATTATTAACTGCATCACGGAATTCTTCATAAGCCTTTTTGAGATGGGGATGTACCACCGTACAATCGCGAAACAAATCTAGTTTTTCTTGGTTCGATAAAACACGATGGGGTCTATTGGATCTATAAATTGCCATTACCAAAACTCCTCATAAGGCTTAATTTCTGCCGATCTCGATGAAAATTTATCTTCTTCCAGGTCAACTAAAGTTAGAGTATTTTGTTCGTTGATAGGCTCATACTTATCCGCATCTTTTACTTCTCCATCTTTCAAACGCTGCATGAGAATAGATTCAGTAATTTCAGTATCGGGGTTTTGCTCCTGGTCTAGTTTTGGAAATACACTCATACATTGCCAGTAGTCTTTCAAAGTAAACACTGCTAAATTCTTTTCCTCCATCGACTACTAAACATTGAGGTAAACGTCCATGACGACTTACACAATCTCGTATTACCATCATGCAGCTACGATAGGAAGGAGCATCAAAAGTCAGGTAAAAAGCTAAAATTCTTCTGGAATAGGCATCGCTTAAAAAAGTCACCCAAGGACGACCGAGTAAAGCTTTGGTAGAGGAAGAGACTAATTCGATGTCTAATTGAGTATGATCTAGATGGCAGATAGCCCAAGGACGATTTCCGTGTCTTGGTGTAGTAAATTCTAGTTGCCAATAAAATGGTTCGTTTGAATATGCAGAGCGAGAACCTTGACGTTTTTTAGTTTGTTCGTAGGTCGGTCTATTATTACAAAACTTGAGAAAGGTTTTGTAGCTGGGGACTGCGGTATTTTCTCGTTCGCAAGCATTTACCAAAGCCCCGTATACTGCCCTTTTACTTTTTTGTTTGTAAGTTTCATAATCGTATTGAATACACTCAGCCATTAGTTTATGAGTCAAAAGAGGTAATTTCTGCTGGCGGTTTCCTTTTTGACTGACACGAGGTAGCAAACCTACGTAACCAGAACCATATAACTGTTCTGCTTGATTCCATTGGCTTAACCAACGTTGAATTGTCCGAATAGAGACTTCTCTGTTTATGCTATGTTTATCTCCTGACAGGTATGGTGCAATAATTTGATAGCGACGATTAGCTTCAGCACAGGCTTCTGAACTTGCTCTCTCTAATAGTTGCTTCATCTGTTTAGTTTTGCTTTCATCAGAAGCAATCACACTAATTGCACCTGTTCTAACTAAGTTTAATAATTCTTGATTGAGGATTTGAATTATTTTTCCTTCATCTGTCTTTAATGCCGTTTGAGTTTGACCAGGATTGATAATTTCTAGTTGGCAACCATTCCACAATAGCTGTTGTCCTACTTTGGGGGTGAATAAGATTTCTGGATTCTGTATTTGATTTGAGAATTGTTCTTCAATTACTTCTCGATCGCCCTCATTAAATACCCGAACTAATTCGGGGTTTTGAGATAAGCTGGAGGAGTGCAAATCAATCTGTAATTTTTGTTGAACCAACAAAGTGTAGATATTATCTGGCTGACATCCCTGACTAATTAACTCTGCCAAGGTAATTCCCGATTTTTCTGTAACCAAAGTAGTTATTAAAGCTTGTTGTTTGGCTTCTACAGTTATTAATGGTCCTCGAAAATAATCTTCTAAAAATCGCAGGTTATTTTGTAAGATCCAGTCAATTTCTGTATCGGTTCTCAATCGATAGTAAAGTCCCAAAGACTCGGCATAAGCTTCTCCTGGGGGGCATCGCCATTGACGATCGTCATCTTTGATATAGCGATAGGGCATTTTAACTGCCAGCTTTTCCAACTCTTTATCAGTCTTCCATTCTTCCCAGCCAGCTTCTCCTTGACGGAGGGCAAAAAAGTCAGGAGTATGCCAAACTCCCACGTTGCGTTCATTTTTTGATTTGTAATTTAGCTTGATTGATGGTGGCTGGTCGTAATATTCGAGTACATCCGAGTCATATTCCATCTGGTAAATTCCCGCCAGTTCTACGGTATGACTTTCAAACTGGATCGTCACTCCCATTTTTCTGGAAGGATATCGACCACTGACGTTGCCTACTCTACTTTTGACTCTGCGAGCTGGTGGTGCATTGCGAATGTCTGTAATTACTTCTGTAGTAGTCTTATTCCATCCTTGGTTCAAATTCCATGTTTGAAACTTTTCGGGACTAAGCATTGTACAAGCGTGAGTGGATCTCACTTATTTTCGATGATTCTAGTTTACCAACTAACTAGAACAGAGCGACAAGTTATGCTTCCATTTTTTGATTTTCAGACAACTTATGCTTCTCTTTTAAAAAAGCAATTCAAATTGTAGGAGCGAAATCATAACAGTCACAGCCACTTTAGACGACAGCTTATGCTTCCATTTACGACAGCTTATGGTTCAAGTGACAGATAGCACCTTGTAACGATATTCAAGCTGGGCATTGTGCCAGCCTTTAACCAGTTCGTCTCCTGATTCATCCTCACAAATCAAGTCAATTAGAAACTCTGGTACTCCATAATCTGCTAGATACTCAGTAACCTCTTGACGGTTAATATTCGTCATAACTTTTTCTAACCGCTTCTAAATATCTGGACAAATCTGCCTAGATAGAACTCTACGGTGTAAGTTCGCTCGTTAATTAGTGCATGAGTGCTTGGAAATAGAATCTGGTTCTATTTTCTTGACCAAAAAACCCCAGTTAGAGATGCCATAATAAGAATGCCGATTCTTGATTACAGCATGAGACTTAATCAATTTATTCAGTTGATTCCAATCACTCCATACGTGCTTTCCTGACTTCATACCAGGATAGGCGGTTATGGAGCGAGGTAATTTTTCAGATAGTCTCATTCCGCGACGAGCTATAACTATAGCAGCAGCTATACCACTACTAACGCCATATTGTCGAAGATATTTGACTAATCCAATCAGGCTTGTATAACAAGGATTTACAGTTTTTAGCTGGATGCCTCTATTAGCCAGAATTGAACCTAATTGCTTAAAAAATTCACTGTATGCCCATCCAGAAAGCATCCTAGCTAATCTTTTTGACTGCTCTGCCAGTTGAGCCTTCTTACCAGAAAAATCTAACTCTTCACAAACAACAGGGCATTTATGTCTAATAGCTAATGCTGCTAATTTTAAACACACCTGATTAAGCTGGGCTTTCATCTTCCCTTTAGATAATCCTTGCTGCAATACAAAGAAGCCATGCCGTTTCAAATTACCGTCCCAGTCAACATATGCCCAGTCAACCGAGCCTGGATTTATGTCTATACCAATACAACCATAAGATATATGACTAGAGACTTTTGCCACAGATGCAGGAGTAAACTGCAACGCTACTTTCCATGAGCCATCTTTGATATAAAAGTGCCATGTTTTCGCTCCATCAGTAGGTATACGATTAATATTGCGCTTGAAGTTACCTATTTTTGTAACAATATTTTTGCCATACTTGGCTTCCAGGCAATAAGGTACTCGAAACTTCAGGTAATTTCCATCCCATTGACATACTTGATTACCTAATGTCTCATCTTTGCTACCAACTACAAAGCAATCCCATTTAGGAACTTTTACTCGGACTGGCTTGTTTTTAAGATGCTCTATTTGCTGAGTCAGTCGATAAATATAACGTTTTTTATGATGAACTTGAAATTTTAAATATGAATAATTGGTGTTTTTATATTTAAGACTAGAAGACAATGGCAACAAAGTGCTATTATTTGAATTTACCCAGTTAGATCGGGCGTAAAACTTTTGACAACTATTTAACTTTCTAATTGCACCTTTTAACCATTTGTTTGCCGAAGTTAGCTTACGTTTCAAAGTTTTAATATGTTCGGTTCGGCATTCAATAGCTGAATCTACTTGACCTTTAGCACTAGCAATTGCACCATTAGCGTGACGTTTATTAATGTTATAGGTTTTCTGTAAATGAGTATTCCAAGCAGACTTGTTCAACTTTTTTACGCTTAATAAATGATTGACTGTTTCACAAGAAGCTTCGTAAAAAACCTGAGAATAATCACGCAGAAACATCGAAAAGGTTGTCTCACCTATGGCGTTTAATTCTTCTATTGGCGTATGCAAACCTTTGACGTAAGTTAAAGTCACGAATTAATCGCTTTTTTATTAAATAAATCTATCTATTAGTTAATTTTAGCACCTTTTGTAAAACAAAATTACTAGAAGTTTAAAGTACATATAGGCACTTATGGTTAGCTATGGACAGATATTAACTTACTGTTATCTAACCCTAATTCAGTCTTCAGGGCTGTTATGGGTTATTTCCTTCGATCGGTTATCTTCATTAATTTGCTATTCCACCTTGACCCTTTACCTAATCCAAATACTCATCTTCAATCACCCTGAGAAGTCGCTCCTCCAGTGAATTAAGAGTCGCACGATTGAGTTTTTCCAACCACTTTAAAAGACAAAGAGCAGCTTCATCTAATTCGCCCACCTCAGACAGTGCGGTCATCCTCTCTCCTAAATCAAGCATCTGTTCTGATTCATCATGGCTAAATTTCATGGGCATCAGGTCGTCAACCGAAACCACAAACCGATCGTCCCAAGTATCTACCACGCACTCATCTTTTTTTACTTCTGCCACCACACACCAACAATTCTGCTTGCCTGTCACTCCCGACTTGATGCGACAAATCTCGCCTGGGGAAAAAGGATTAATAGTCGGATATTTCTGATGCAAATAGGATTTGACTGCGGATTTAACTACGGAAGCTGGTGGTACTTTTCCTAGAGCGATATCCACTGCCATGACCCAAACTTCACCCGCTTCAATAGGGTTTAAATGAGCTTGAAAAATCGGTCGTAATTGCCTTTGTTTTGTAGGTAAAGGGTCATTTAGACCATTGGTCTTTAAATATGACTCAATAAAATAATATGTCTCGGCAGCAAGCATACAACGCTCAATGTAAAGCATGGTGAAACCAAATACCGATTCACAATAAGATTCAAAACTATTAAAGCGATCGCGGTACAACTGAAGTCGCTTAATCGTCCTTAGTGCTTGACCTCGAAGCACAAACCCCGTCCGTACCTGATGCTCTAATTTATCCCTTAACTCCGCTTCTTGTGGTGATAAAACATACAATTGCCTATATGCCCTTACCCGTTTCGGTTACTCACCAATTCTACAGCTTTTAGTGCAAATAACAGGGGTTCTCTGGGCTAAATATTTTTACTTTTCCTGAATGGTTGTTTGTTGAGGTGAAGATTGTGGTTTTTCTGAAGATTTCTGCTCGTATTTTTGAGCCAAAGCTTCTGACATTTGATAAACTTTTCTGGCTTGTTCTTCTAAACCTTTGCCCATTGACAGTAACTCTTTTAGAGTTTGCTCGTCTGGTAATTGTCTCATGATAAGTTTCTTAGGCGATCCAATATAGCTCTACTTCTTATTTTAGTCTCTATCACCTCACCTAGTAAGGTAGCTAAATCTGTTCCTAATTCTCGCACAATCTCCGATTCTTCTGATTGTTCAAACAGTTGTTCTCTAACTTCGTCGATCCGTCTTCTGGCGTTGACTACAAAAAATCGAGTAGTTTGCCAGTATGCAAAGAACTGAATCAGCAAAGCATTGTTGGGGAAAAGAGACATTAATTGTCGGACAAGGTTTTCTCCTTCTGTTGCTTCTCTTTCAATGGTTTCTAGCTCCAAATTTAAGCGGTCTATAAGAGATTGTATTTCAGAGGGAATCGACATTTACTCGTCTTTTTTAGGATCAGCCCACAAAATTTTAGCCAAAAATTGCTGATTGGCAAATTTTGGCTACAACTCGTAACTTATTTGCTGGGTGTGCAGTTTGCTGTAGGGTTATTTTAGGTGTTCTATTTCAAACCATGCCCATTCGACGCAAAAAATGCGCTCGCTCATCATCTAGCCCTCAAAATTTGGCTACAGTTTCTACTTTACCTACAGTTAAGGTAATGAGAGACTGTTTTGAGCGGTATCTCAGTCTGACTATTGCTGATGGCAATGCTAGCTCTGATACCATCAAAACCTATCGTAATAGAACTGCTCAGTTCCTTAGTTGGTGCAGAGAGCGAGAGTTTTATCCTGCCCTAATTACCAAGGAAAATATTCTCGAATACCGCAAGCACTTGGTTGATGGCGGTAAAACATCGACCACGATTCGATTATCTTTGATATCTATTAAGCACTTTTATACTGCTTGTTTGACAGAGAAACTGGTTAAGGATAATCCCGCTGTCGGGGTCAAAGCACCAAGAGAGAAGCGGGAAGTTGCTAGCACCATTAAGTATTTGACCGAGGAGGAGCTACAGCAGATATTTGATAGCGTCGCCCCTACTTATAAGATTCGGGGCGATAAAACAAAACAAGTACAAGTATTGCGCGATCGCATTTTATTGGGCTGTCTGGCACTTCAAGGCTGTCGCAGCGTCGAAATGTATCGGGCTAATTTAGGAGATATTAGTGAGTCCTATGGTCAGCATTATTTAAGGCTGGATGGTAAAACCAGTATTAGAACCGCCATTTTACGCCCCGATCTAGCTCAAGAGGTAGTCGAGTATCGTCAAGCTCGCGCCCGAAGTGGAGAAAAGGTAAATGCTGACTGTCCATTGTTTATCTCTCTATCTAATCGTCGTTACGGTCAACGCTTATCTAGAAGTGGAATCGGTCATGTTGTTGACGGCTATCTAGAAAAATGTAATTTAAAACACACCGACCTAGAACGAAGTCTTTCACCTCATAGTCTCCGCCATACGGCAGGTACATTAGCATTGAGGAATGGTTCGTCTCTAAGAGAAGTGCAAGATTTTCTGGGTCATAGCGACCCCAAAACCACTGCGATCTATACCCACGTTCTCAATTCCCAAGCGAATAATCCTGCTGCCAAAATTAACATAACTTTTTGATTTCCAGAATTTACTCACCATAAATATCTTTTAAAACTTCTGCTAGAGCATTATCGGCATCAAGTAGCGCAGCATCTATACTTTCATAACTTTCTTTGCCATACCAAGAGTCTCCTCCACAATCAAAAGCTGCAATGAAGGAATTCATGGGATTATCTTCATGCCAGCCAAGCTCAATCACCCCCTCATGTTCTTCAACCCAACGGGCGATGTTGGGGTACTTTTTATCAAATGGGTTCTTCATTCTTCAAATAACCTAATGAGTCTAACTTCTTGTTGATAACAGGTTAAACTACAGCTAGGAGAAACCTTTGTAATTAACAATGTTCGACCTACAAGAAACTCTGGAACGGAGATTAGCTGCTCTCCAAGGCAAACCAGTAAAATCCAATCCTCCAAAACAGGCTCATCTTACTCAAGTAGAGTTAAACGATACCTCCGACGAGTATATTATTCGTTCTCTAACTGAAGCTGGTATTTTAGACGAGCAAGGCAATGTTCGTAAATTCAATTTTTCCGATCGTTCATAGCACTAATTTCTTCATAGCGAAAACAATCGGTTGTATGGTCGTTAACCATCCCTGTTGCTTGCATGAAGGCATAGCAGATAGTAGAGCCAACAAACTTGAACCCTCGTTTCTTCAACTCTTTACTCATGGCATCGGATTCAGAACTGGTAGCAGGAACTTGTTTTAAATTCTCCCAATGATTTTGAATTGGCTTACCCTCTACAAATTGCCAAATATAAGCAGCAAAACTGTCGTATTCTGCCTGGATATCGAGAAATAAACGAGCATTGGTAATTGCTGATGCAATTTTGAGTTTATTGCGAATAATGCCTGGGTTTTGTTTTAGCTCTTCCTGCTTTTGTTCGTTAAATTGGGCTACTAGTTTGGGGTCAAAATTAGCAAAAGCTTGGCAGTAGTTCTCCCGTTTCTTCAAAACCGTACTCCAGCTTAAACCCGCTTGTGCGCCTTCGAGAATTAAAAATTCAAAAAGCTTTCGGTCGTCGGTCACGGGAACGCCCCACTCATCATCGTGGTAGGCAATTTCATGAGGATAGTCTTTTACCCAGGCGCATCGGTTCAATAAATTATCTCCATAACCAAAAAATTTAGGAAGCTCTGTGGGCTTCAAATGTAGAACGATCTCCATAGTGAAACGCGATTGTACCTTGGATTTGATCGGGACTTTCTAATTCCATCCAACCGCTACCACTAGCTTCATCCATTTCATCACAGCCCTCCCAGCTAAAGGAAAGTCTTTCTTTTCCCCTTATATTTTCGATATAGCCATCAAGGCTGCCACTGACCAAACCAAACTGAAATTCACCAGAACTATTGGACTGAATTTCAATAAAGGCTCGAACGTCCATATTGAAATAATCTTCGTCCCACTCGGACATTTCATCAATATGCCAAGTCCCGACAAAAGCATTTTCAGTTGATTCTTGTTCTCTTACGGTAATACTCATAATCTGAATTGAGATATATCTTCACAATAATATTTTTCGGTGGTTGATAGAGCCGAAATAACCACCTATATTGTTGAATTATTGCATTGATAGCTGTTCTGTAACTTCGATGAGTATAAATCGAGGTATCCTGACACCTCGACCTCACCCCAATCTCAACCCCAAAATAATAATTCTTTTTAAGCTGTGACGGTTTTGCTCGATTTTGTGCAGCGAAATAGTAGATAATTCTTGAGATGAAGCGATTTTATTTGGAGAGTCATGTGAAAGCTGTCGCCCTAAATGTTAGGAAACGACCACTTCTTCGGCATTTGAACGCAAAATCGCGACAACTGGAAGGTGAGAGCTCCAGAAATCGCGAAATGTACGTTTCTATTTGTTTTAGAAAAGCGCAGAATTAGCATCATTTTTCACCTTTTGCCTAATTTCTGCTCCTGCGTAAGTTTGTCATTTTTAACCCCGAATTCTTGTTAACGCTAACTAACAAGACTCGGTTAGAAGGTTTAATCTGACTTCTTACTTCGTTCACTTACCAATGAACACAGCCATGACTCCTACTAGCCGACATGAATATCAACCAATGTCGTCGTGACTTGATCTAATTATAGTTCAGGTTAGCACGGTTATTGGTTATTACGATTCGATCGCTTCAAATCGTAAAACTTATTTATGAACTACAACCCGTGTCATTTTCAGCCTCTTTCCCCGAAAATCAGGATAATTACCAACCATCCCTAAAAGAGTACGCCCTCAGAGAGCAGCTCTATGCCTGGTTTGACCATGCGTGGGATTTCATTCTTAAAGAAACTCCAGAATCAGAGTGGAAAACGATCAAGAAATATTTCTTAACAAAAGAAAAACTTTGGTACAAGTATACTGATAAGCTGCACATTATCGGAGTACGCTTCGGTAAGTACACAAGACACGCTTTGGTGGATTTAGACAGTGGCAGTCTCATTCACCCCTATACGAATGAGGAAGCCTACAGGAGAGCAAAGTGGGCATTAGAAGAGATCGGACTTATCGAGGATGTCACCGTTCGCTCAAGTGAAAGCGAAGGAATTCACTTGTGTTACTTTTTTAAGACAAAAGTACCAACGTTTAAACTTGCCTGTGCCATGAGATGGGCATTAGAACGAGCGGGGTTTGAGATTAAGGCAGGAAGCTTAGAGCTTTTCCCCAACACGAAGCAGTTTAAAAAGCACCAGAAGGGGAAGAAAAGAGAGTTCAGTTATTACAACGGACATAGGTTGCCGTTACAAAAAGGCTCGTATCTTCTCGATAAAGATTTTGTTCCCTACAGCAAAAGCATAGAACACTTCCTTCGTGCAGCAGATATTTCAGCTCAAAATAACGACATCGAGCTTCTGACGAGCACTTTTGCCGACGCTGAAAAGTGGTTCAAGCAGAAATACAGAACCTATTCCAGTAAAACAAACAATAGCGACTACCAAGACTGGCTTAATAACAGCATGAGATATATCTCCGAAGGCTGGACAGATAACCATCAGACCAACGATCTGCTGCTGACAATTGCTAATGTGGGGGTAAAGGCGCACGGTCTAGAAGGAGAAGAACTAGCACAGTTTATTCAAGATACAGCTATTTCTGCCCCTGGATACTATCCTCACTGTCGGCATAGGCATGAGATTAAAAGGCGTTGTCAGGATGTTGCCCGCTCTGCTGAAAAATACTGGAGTGCCTATCCCTCCCGTCCGAGAAGAAGTTTTACCTACGCAGAAATGGTCGA
The DNA here is from genome assembly GCA_030064795.1 of Pleurocapsa sp. MO_226.B13. Next base: position 18,970 of record JASJEI010000319.1, read on the forward strand.
GCGGTTAGAGAAGCAATCGCGAAAGCCAAATCAGAACAAGAAAAAAAGCGAGGAAACCTCTCAAAGAATTGCCGACACCATAGTACATCTGTCCCAAGTTCTTCAGGCACTCCCTCGAAACATAAAAAAGCTGATGGAGCTGATACGAGAAACTTCAAAGCAGTTATTTGGCATCGGAGTGAGTGACAAAACACTTCGCAAAAAAGATAACCTACCCCTGTGGCATCCCAAATACAGTCAAGAGGTCTCAGAGACAATCGAGACTAAAGGAGCGTCAGTCGTAGAAACGAAACAGGGCGATTGCGAACACAGCACTGATACTAAAAAGACGATACCCGACTCAGATGCAAGCGCGAACGTAACAGAGAGTGGAGAGCCCACTGAATCAATTGTAGTAACAAAAACACCTGCTGAACCACAGCAAGAAATAAAACCACCCGTACCACAAAAATCACTACATTCAGAATCCTTATGCAGTAACACTCAGAGCAATGGGGCTACACCTTGCCTCGTAGTACGCAAAAAACAGCCTCATGCAGAATCGCTGGAAAGCAGTGCTGACAGTGGTTTGAGCAATCGGGGCTACACCTTGCCCTTTATGAAGGGTAATATGGGCGTGCGTGTGTGGGTGCGGGTAGTGAATTTTGTGTTTCAGGTGCTCCAACGAGCTTACTGTGATGCGTTGATGAATACGCCAGGATTAGAGCTTTTGTACCTTGGGTTTAACGGCAGAGGCACAAATGGACTGGTGAAAATGAAAGCTCGGACACACTCTACATTTCAAGCAATTTTACCACATTCTGAAGTGGAAATTTATCAAGAAGATCCGCATTCAAGCTATTTCAGAGAAAATCCCAGGCAAATACTTGTCTACATAAAACCAATTCAAAATACTCAAAATTGGTGTAATGGAATTGCAGTGCCAATCGAGCATGTAGTTCCTGTTCAGATGAAAAAAGAACTACCTAAAACTAATAATATTTACATGGAAAAAGCAAAAAATAATAGTAAAACAGAAGTCACTAATGATAAGCCCAGCTTATACCCTGAAATTCCGCGGGACGACCGAAAATCGCCATAAGAAGCACTTATCATCCGATTTCTTCTCTGACTGCGTTTTAATGGAGCGACCTCGCTTGTAGAATAGAGCTGTGGGCCCTAATCAAGGAAGTATCATGGATGAGCGACCAGAAGAGGAATTTAATCTACAAAAAGACGATGATAGCGAGTACATGAAGGCAGATCGGGAGTTTTTTAGGCAGAACCCCGATAAAGAGTTTTATATCAGGAAACGATTTACTGGCGAGATGCTAGAAGGCAATCCTCCCAATGTCATTGTCCAACAAGTTGCTGAGGGGTTCAGGATGCGATTTCCCTGTTCTAAAGACTCTATAACCGAGCGAGATATTGCCAAGATTACTGAAGGACTACAAGAATATCGAAGTCTTGCTAAATTTGAGCGCATGATAACGCGCAAAGGAAAACTCAAGAAATCAAAGAAAGGCTTTGGAAAAGTATAGTCATTAAAACGCCAACCTTTCAATGCTGCCCCCATAGAATCCGAATCAGCTTCAGAATACGTCGGTAAACCGTATTATGACGATGTAACATCCTTATTTGAGATGCCACCTAACTAACTTTTTGAAAGCAAAGGTTTCAGCCCTAATATCCCGCAAGTGTCTGTTATCGGCATTAGAAAAAATTTCAAATATTCGTGATAACGGGGAGTTCAGCTGCGCCGAGGAACGAGGCGTCAGCTGGAATGATTGGTTAGCTGTTTTGCTTTAAGTAAGCTCTTATGTTCATTTTAAATATTTCTTGAGTATATTGA
>JASJEI010000320.1 GCA_030064795.1 Pleurocapsa sp. MO_226.B13
AGCTCAAGTTGTTTCTCCTTAGATCGTGCTGAATTATAGGCATTAGCACAGATGTCATAGCCCTTGGCAACAAGCTTTTTATAGTCAACAGTAGAATCTTTAGCTGGCTTCATATTGAGTTCGTCAACCTACTGGTCTGTCAACTTTTAATTGATGGGTTGAGGTGGGCAGGGGAAGCAGAGGAGGCAGAGGGAGATAACCGACAGATTTATTTATCGCCAAATTTGCCCAAAAAATAATTTTTTTTATCTACTTTAGTTTTCCCGAACGCAAAATACTAACGATCAACCAAATTCCCAAAAGACTAGCTACAGCAAATAAAACATTACTGAGAATAGACACTTGAGTAGTAGCCGAACCAGTAGAAATAATTGCTGCTCCCATAATCAAAGAGCCAACCAAAATACTAAAAGAGAGACGATTTGCCGAATCTTCTAGACTGATCGCCAAAATATCCAGTCGAGGAATATCCATGTTCCACTTGAGAGTTTCAGAAGTAACTCTGTCGAGCAACAACTCAACTAAACGAGGCGATCGCAAGGAAAGACTCTTAAAATCCAAACCGATCCGCAACAGGGTTTCTACTGGTCTTTCGCCCAAAAATTGACGACGAAAGACTTCGACGATCAAGGGTCTAATTTCATCTAAGAGATTAACTTGGGGATAAAAACTCCTGGCTACACCCTCCAAATTTGCCAGAGTCTTGGCATACAGACCCATATTGCTAGGAAGTCTGATTTTATTATTCCGAGACACTTGTAAGACTTCGTAGATTACCTCGCTAAAGTTGATCTCCGAAATGCTACGATTATAATATTTGCGCAACATACGGTCATAATCGTTAGTTAGTTGATTGAGATTAACCTGCTGACGACCTTCGGCTAATTCCAAAGTAAGCTGACTACAGCGACTGGCATCCAAATCGACAATTGCCAACAGCATTTCCGTCAAAATTTGTTGAGTACGAGGATCTAAACGTCCAACCATGCCACAGTCAAGCAGTGCTAGGCGACCATCTTGAAGATAAAAAATATTGCCTGGATGGGGATCGGCATGGAAAAAGCCATCTATATATACCTGTTTAAAAAAAGCGCGAAATAAAATAGTAGTAATTTCACTCCGTTGGGTTGCTTCGTCCTTGTTATCTCTAACTTGAGGTAAATTTGCCTCTAAAATTGGTATGCCGTCCAACCACTCAATAGTTAAAATTTTAGTAGTCGTCAAGCTATTGTATACCTGGGGAACGATTAATTTTTCAGAATCAAACCACCTACTATCAGTAAGATTAGAGCGTAGCTGTTCGGTATATTCTGCTTCGGTAGTAAAATCCAGTTCTGCTTCTAGGGCATTAATAAATTCTTCTGCCAAGCCGACAATATCAAAGTCTTTACCAAACTCAGTACGAGAAGCTAATTCTGCCAAACCTTTTATTAAAGAAATATCTTGAGCTACTACGGTTTCAATCCCAGGACGTTGTACTTTAAGAGCAACTGGTTGTCCATTAGTTAAAACCGCTCGGTATACCTGACCGATAGAACCTGCTGCGATCGCATTGCGATCGATCTCGCTAAATACTCTATCTATCGGTTGGACCAATTCTTGCTTAATCAGGTTTTCTATCTGCGACCAAGGTACGGGGGGAACATTAGCCTGGAGGTCGGTTAGGGTATCTACATAGCGTCCTGGTAAAATATCGGGACGAGTTGAAAGTAATTGCCCCAACTTGACGTATACAGGCCCCAATTCGACCAAAATATTGCGTAAAACTTCTGGAGAAGGCAGACGGGGTTCATCCGATTTATCCCCAGCCAACAACCCCCGCGCATAATCCCAACCGTTACGAAATACTACTTCAGCGATTTCTCTCTGGCGAGAGGTGTTTTTAGTTAAAGCAAACATTATTATGCCTCAAACAGATAGCCTAATTTCTTTTAAGTTATAACGCAGCAAAGCGATCTGTGGCTTGAATCAAAGCATCTTTTATTCCTGGTTCTGATACGGAATGTCCCGCATCGGGAATCACGAGAAACTCTGCTTCGGGCCAGATTTGATGAAGTTCCCAGGCTGTTTTCATCGGACAAACTACATCGTATCTTCCCTGGACAATTACTCCTGGTAGATGGCGAATGCGATCGATGTTTTCTAGTAACTGATTTTCTTGCTCAAAAAACCCTTTATTGACGAAATAGTGGCATTCAATCCGGGCAAAAGCCTCGGCAAATTCAGCCATACCAAAACGCTCTTTACTAGCGGGTGAAGGAATTAGTTTACTAGTACTAGCTTCCCATACCGACCAAGCACGAGCAGCCTCCAAACGTATCTGTTTATCTTCGCTGGTTAGTCTTTTATAAAATGCCGATAGCAAATCGTCTCTTTCTTCTGGGGGAATTGGTCTGAGATACTCCTCCCAAGCATCGGGGTAAATATAACTTGCCCCTTGTTGATAAAACCAACTAATTTCTGAGGTGCGTAACATAAATATACCCCGCAGGATTAAACCTTTACAACTATCGGGATGGGTTTGACTGTATGCTAGAGCCAACGTACTACCCCAACTACCCCCAAAGACTACCCATTTATCGATATCTAGATGTTTTCGTAACTTTTCTATATCGCTGACTAAATCCCAGGTGGTATTCTCTCTCAATTCTGCATAGGGAGTACTCTGTCCACAACCCCGTTGAGCAAAAATTATAATGCGCCATTGCTGCGGATCGAAATATTGACGATACATCGGGACAATACCACCACCAGGGCCACCATGAAGAAATACAACGGGTTTTCCTGCGGGGTTTCCCGACTCTTCGTAATGAATGGTGTGCAGTTCCGATACTTTTAGTTTGCCTTGATTGTAAGGTTCGATGGGTGGATATAAATCTCTCATTTATTGGTTAATTTAACATTTATCTGTCCATTGATATGGTATTTGACAAGGAATAGTAATTGTAATATTACAGCCAGAGTTTAAGCTGCTGCTGGCTTTTAAGTAGGTATGCATAGATTGACAGTCAATTATTTGGCGACAAGACAAGATGATGCATTTATTAACAACCAAAAAATGCAGTAGCTATTGTATACCAAAAACACAGCTAATTAATATGGCAAAGTCTGCTGTCAATGAACCAGATATCATTAGTCCCGACACCTCTTATTATTCATTTTAATTATAATAAGATTGGCGTTAATCTTAAGACGATAACCAGACGACAAATACAACTCTTCAATTTATGAAAATTATTCGTCTGTTGCTACAAAATTCTGGCAAAAACTTATTTATTGCAGCAATATCTAGCTTTATTAGTGGTGCGAGTAGCGCGGGAGTTATCCAGGGTAAGCTCATCTAATTTGGTATAAAATGTACTTGACAAAAGTTACTTTATTCAATCTTTTTTTTACCGGTAGTTCGACGAAGTTAGAAGGGCTCGAATCAAAGGTAGCTGAGGCTAGGGTGAACGAAATTTTGCGTGGTATTTATAGCTAAGTATCCACAAAATTACCTTACTGTAGGGCTTTGAGCTTTTTTGACTACTGTCCCCCACACCTTTTTTCGCTCACCCCTGAGGCTATGCCGGTGCGCCTGCGTATCGGCATAGCCTCCCTCTTTGCAGACTAAACGGTTTAGTTCGTAAAGAGAGAGGAACCCGCAACTACTTTTGATTCGAGCCTTTCGCGCCTTCAAGGGAGAACTTCAAGAAAACCTATAATACAGTATGAATAACTACGGTAAATTGAGACTATTAGGGGAAATAATTGATGGGGTTAGGATTTGCACCTGTAAAATTAGAAAAGAAAAAATCACGAGCAAAAAGACCACAATTAACCCCGATCAATGAAATACAAGCCAATTTATCGAGCTATTTTACTGATGTTAAAGATCCTAGAGTTAAGAGAACTAAAAAGCATTTGTTAACAGATATTTTAGTTATTGCTATTTTAGCCGTAATCGCCGGAGCTTTTATGTTGGGAAGATCTCGAAAATTACGGTATCGCTAAGCAAGAGTGGTTAGAAGAGTTCTTAGAACTGCCTCACGGAATCCCTAGTGATGATACATTTCGGCGTGTTTTTGAGAGAATCGACCCGGAAGCTCTGGAGAATAGTCTGGGCAAATGGTTGCAACAACTAATCCCTTCATTAGAACAAGAAATTGTCCCCATCGATGGCAAATGTCTCAGGGGTTCTTATGACCGTAATCAAGGCATCAAAGCTTTACACTTAGTAACAGCCTGGGCTGCTCAGCATTGTTTGACACTAGGACAGATTAAAGTAGAAGACCATTCCAATGAAATAACAGCTATCCCTGCGCTCTTGGAGTTAATCGATATCAAAGGAGCGATCATTACTATTGATGCGATGGGAACACAGACTGAGATTGTTCGGTTAATTCGGGACAAAAAAGCTGACTATGTTTTAGCACTTAAAAGTAATCATCCCACACTTCACTCTCAGGTAAAAGATTGGTTTGATGTAGCCCTTGCCAATAACTTTGAAGGTATTACAGTCTCTCATGACCGAAGAGTCGAAAAAGGACATCATCGCCGGGAAAAACGCCTAGTTTGGGCTGTCCCTCTGTCCGAGTTTGGTGGTCTCTACCAACAAGAACAATGGTTCGGTCTTGAAAGTATTGTGATGGTTGAAAGAACCCGCCACCTGTGGAATAAAGTTACTCACGAAGTCCAATTTTATCTATCGTCTCTGCCCGCAGATGCTCATGTTCTTGGAAATGCAATCCGTACCCATTGGGGCATTGAAAACCAAGTCCATTGGACTTTAGATGTAACTTTTAATGAGGATAAGTCCCGAATTCGCTCTTGTCACGCACCTCGCAATTTCGCTTTTCTTAGACGCATGGCACTTAATGCCTTAAATCTAGAAAAAACAGTTCGGCGATCGCTGCGACAAAAAAGCAGGCGGGCATCTATGAATAATGATTATATGATGACTGTTCTACAATCCTTTTGTCAATAGGGTTTGAGACGCTCTTACCCTGGGGAGTTATCGCTGTTATTAATTATGCGATCGCCAATTTACCAGACTTACCCGTTTGGTTACTCTGGTTATTTATTGGTCTTTGTTTAATTTTATGGCTGTTTCGCTTTATTAGTTGGGTATTAATTACTCGCTTGTCTCAAGAGATTATTTATAATCTACGTTTGGAGATGACTCAAAGTATTTTAAACTGTCCCCTACAGCATTTAGAAACCCTTGGCGCACCTAAATTACTTGCTACATTAACAGGAGACATTAATGCGATCGCTTCTGCTTCAATTCAATTATCAGTTGCGATCGTTAATTTTGCTGTATTGGTGGGAATTTTTGCTTATTTATGCTGGCTGTCGCCACTATTATTTTTAATTGTATTTAGTAGCACTATTGCGGGATATTCTCTTTATCATTTTTTACATGAAAAAGGGATTAAAGATTTTGAAAAAGGTCGCGTTATTCAAGATACTTTATTCGGACATTTTCGCTCGGTTACAGAAGGAACAAAAGAATTAAAGCTGCATCGTTCTAGAAGGATAGCTTTTATCAATAAAGAATTAAAAGTAAGTGCCGAGCGAGCAAAATATTATTGGATAAAAGGAATTACAGCTTTTGCTTTTGCTGGTTCTCTAGGGTCAATCTTATTTTTTGTACCTATCGGTTTAATTCTATTTGTTTTTCCCAAATTAAGTATAGTTTCTACAGCACTCATTTCCAGTTATGCTCTAGCTATTTTATACATGATTAATCCCATAGCTGGAATCACTTCTTCTTTACCTCAAATAGCTCAAGCAAATGTTGCTTTAAAGAAGATTGATTCCTTGGGCTTATCTCTTTTGGGGTCAATTACCGAACCTAATTTTCCGACTGGTAATGATTTCGATCGCAATTGGACGAGTTTAGAATTAGTAAATATTCATCATGCTTATCGTAGCGATCGCGAAGAAGATCAGTTTACTTTGGATAATATTAATCTTAAATTTGAACCAGGAAAAATCGTTTTTATTGTTGGCGGTAATGGTAGCGGTAAATCAACTCTAGTTAAATTAATCGCGGGTTTATATACTCCCGATCGCGGTAAAATTTTGTTTAATAATATTCTCGTTACCGATGACAACCGTGAATGGTATCGTCAACAATTTTCTGTAGTCTTTTACGACTTCTATCTATTCGATCGCCTCATTGGAATAGATACCAGTCAAGAATCAAAAATCCAAAAATATTTAATCCAGTTAGAAATAGAACATAAGGTAACAGTAAAAGATGGTGTTTTATCCACCACCAATTTATCCCAAGGACAGCGCAAACGACTGGCATTATTAACAGCATACTTAGAAGATCGTCCCATATATATCTTCGATGAATGGGCATCAGACCAAGACCCAGTATTCAAACAAATATTCTACACAAAACTATTACCCGAATTAAAAGCTAAAGGTAAAACCGTAATTGCTGTCAGCCATGACGATCGCTATTTTGATTGTTGCGATCGCCTGATTAAACTAGATTATGGTCGAGTAGTAGCTAGGTAGGGATGATTCATCGCTAATAATCCACCAAGAAATAAATTTAACCAGCGATCCCTAAAGGGTTCAGTAATCTACCAAGAAATTTATTCTCTGGATGCTGGATGCTGGAAAATGAACCCACAAGAAGAAGAAAACTTTCAAGCTCAACTTAGTACAATGGAATTACAGGAACAAGAACAGCCCTATGGAAATTACTACTAGTGGAGCTTGGCTTAAGTTTGACCACCATTAGTAGTGTCTCGATTTATCTATTGGAGAACTTAGTTAATGGTAGGCTTATTTACGCCCATGTCTACTAGTTGGGAACAAAAAGGTATCGCTAAAGGACAAAGTAATACTATTTTGCGACAAATAAACCGCAAATTTGGCACTCTCCCCGATGCGATCGCAACACAAGTCAATTCTTTATAACCTTCTCAGTTGAATTTATTGACTGAAGATTTGCTTGATTTTCAAACTATTAACGATTTAGAGCAATGGTTAGATAACCATTAATTTAATAGTAAAAATTTGGCTTGTATTACCAAAACAAATGGGATGCAAACCCTGTCATAAGCTTAGACGCATTTACATTGCACTTTGAAATCCTCAAACGCCTTATGGAGAAGGAATAGAATAGGTAACTTTAGTGCGTCTAAGCTTATTAAATCCAATTTTAAAAAGTTACTTTCAAACCGCGAATAAGCTATAAGCTTAACTAAAGACCTTAATTTTTAGCTTTTTATAATATATGTTTACAGCTCGACTTAATCTACCAATAGATCCTAATCGACTAGCTCAACTAGACCAAACTTTAAGTTTGTCTGACATGACTTGGGAAGATTATGAAAAGTTAACTCAAGAAATAACTAACTACCGTATTTCTTATTTCGATGGAGTAATTACTATTGTGTCACCTAGTAAAAGTCATGAAGTAATCGAGCGAGTAATATCTATTCTAATTAATGCTTACTGTCGCAAGTATAGTTTGCTGTATTTTCCTATGGGTTCAACTACGCTTAAAAACTCTTTTAAAGTTGGCAAAGAACCAGATACTTCCTATGCTTTTGATACTGATAAATCTATTCCATATCTGGCGGTGGAGGTAATATTTAGCACTGGTAGTGTTACCGAATTACAAAAGTATAAGTATTTGGGAGTAGGTGAAGTTTGGTTCTGGCAAAATGAAAAGATAAAGTTTTATCGGTTAATTAATTCAGAATATGTAGAGATTGATGTCAGTTATTACCTACCTAAATTATCTTCTGAGTTTTTAATTAAATTTGTTAATAGAGGATTGACAGAAAGTCCTCTAACAATTGAATCTGATTTTACTAATGAATTAAATTAACAATTGTTATTTGAAACCCAAGCTTATAAATTAATCGTTACTAGTTCAAAGAACTATGACAGCATTTAATTTTTGTTTAACAAACATTCTCTGACAAACACTGTTCTTATTATCAAAATTCTACAATTACAGGAGCATGATCGCTAGGCTTCTCTAACTTCCTTGGTTCGATATCGATCCAACATTTAACCGCTTGTTGATATAGCTTAGCTGTCAGATAATGATGGTCGATACGCCAACCTCGATTGCGAGTAAAGCCAGCAGCACGATAATCCCACCAGCTATAATGTCCTGTTTCAGAGGTGAATTTGCGAAAAGCATCCTGAAAACCTAATTCCAATACCCGATTTAAAGCTTCTTTTTCTTGAGGAGAAGACATAATATGGTTGTCTCTGGCTTTATTGGTATAAATGTCTTTAGCTTCTAAAGCAATATTAAAATCTCCACAAACGCAGATCTCTGCTGGTTTATCCTGGAGTTTTTGTAAATATTCTCGCAGTAATCCCAACCAATTCAATTTATATTCATACTTATCGCTACCCAAAGCCGAACCATTGGGTACATAGAGATTAACAATTCTGACTCCTTCAGCGATCCCGCTAATCACCCGCTTTTGTTCGTCAAACTCGGCTGCTGTTTCCCCCAAAATACCGCTAAAGCCATAACTAACTTCTGTTAAAGGTTTTAAACTAAAAAGAGCTACGCCGTTGTAAGATTTTTGTCCAGAGATATAAAGGTTGTAACCCAAATCCTCAAAAGGCGATCGCGGAAAATCGCGATCCTGTACCTTAGTTTCTTGTAAACAAAGAACATCGACTCGATGTTGTTGTAGCCAGTCAATGACAATCTGCTGACGAGTCCGAATTGAGTTAACGTTCCAAGTAGCTACTTTCAATGCTTAAATCCTAACTGTGTTGATAATTAGATAACAATTATCCAATGAAATCTCCAACATCTACCCTCAAAGTTTTTGTCTATGGCACGCTAAAACCAGGAGAGGCTAACTACCCTTATTATTGCGATCGCCTGATAAAATCTCAAATCCTAGGTTATACCAATGGTATTTTATATGACTTGCCCGTTGGTTATCCAGCAATGACAGAAGGAGAAAACAAAGTCCAAGGATTTCTCTTAACCTTTGACAACCATAATATTTTAGACAGTTTAGATCTATTAGAAGACTATCAAGCCCAACGGCTACCAGATTTAAATGAATATTATCGTCGTCTGGTTTCAGTTTATGACCCAAACGGTAAACTTATAGATAGAGCCTGGGCATATTTTATGACTCCTCAAAGAGTAAAACAATATCGAGGAACTATAATTACATCAGGTTGGTGGAGTCAAAGTAACAAGTAATCAGTTTCCTTCATCCTTTATCCTTCATCCTTCATCTTTCAAATAATGCTCGATCCTAAAATTCCTCTTGGTAGACTACAAGACAAATGGGACTACTATAAAGACCACTGTAAATTAGTCAGTCCAGCAAACAAAAAAAAACATACAATTTTAGTTGTCGGTACTGGTTTGGCAGGTGCATCCGCAGCAGCTACCCTAGCTGAATTGGGTTACAACGTCAAAAGCTTTTGTATCCAAGACTCTCCCCGTCGCGCCCACAGTATTGCAGCCCAAGGTGGAATCAACGGCGCGAAAAACTATCCTAATGATGGTGATACTGTTTGGCGATTGTTTTATGACACCATCAAAGGAGGCGACTATCGTTCTCGCGAAGCAAATGTACATCGTTTAGCACAAATTAGCAATCAGATTATCGATCAGTGTGTCGCCCAAGGTGTGCCTTTTGCGCGGGAATACGGCGGTTTATTGGCCAATCGTTCTTTTGGCGGGGCGCAAGTATCTCGTACTTTCTATGCCAAAGGACAAACAGGACAACAATTATTATTAGGGGCGTATGGTGCTATGTCGCGCCAGATTTCCGCAGGGAAAATTGAGATGTTTCCCCGTCGTGAAATGTTGGACTTGGTATTAATTGAAGGAAAAGCCAGGGGAATTATCGTTCGTAACCTGCTAACGGGAGAAATCGAACGCTACGCAGGGGATGCAGTGTTACTTTGTACGGGGGGTTACAGTAACGTTTATTATCTCTCTACCAATGCCCGTAATTCCAATGTCACTGCTGCTTGGCGATGCTACAAACGAGGGGCTTTATTTGCCAATCCTTGTTACACTCAGATTCACCCTACCTGTATTCCTGTATCGGGTTCGCATCAATCCAAGCTAACTCTGATGAGTGAAGGATTACGTAATGACGGACGAGTATGGGTACCCAAACAACCAGGAGATAAACGCCATCCCGATCGCATTCCCGAAGCAGAAAGAGATTATTATCTAGAAACTAGATATCCTAGCTTTGGTAATCTCGTCCCTCGCGATGTGGCTTCCCGCAACGCCAAACAAGTCACCGATGAAGGTAGAGGCGTAGGAGAAACAGGATTAGCAGTTTATTTAGACTTTCGCGATGCCATTAATAAACAAGGCAAAAAAGTAATCAGCGATCGCTATGGTAACTTATTTCAGATGTACGAACGCATCACTGGAGAAAACCCCTACGAAGTTCCGATGCGGATCTATCCCGCAGTCCACTACATTATGGGAGGCTTATGGGTAGATTACAATCTGATGAGTACTATTCCAGGTTTGCACGTCTTGGGAGAAGCGAATTTTTCCGATCACGGGGCAAACCGTTTGGGTGCTAGTGCCTTAATGCAGGGCTTGTCTGACGGTTATTTTGTCATTCCCTATACCTTGGGTAACTATATCGCTACTACCGATCTACCACCTGTAGAAACTAATGACGATGCCTTTGCCGAAGCAGAAGCTACGGTAAACAGTAAAGTCAATAAGCTTTTAAATATTAACGGAAACAAGACTGTTAGCGAGATTCATCGCCAGTTGGGTAAAATTCTCTGGGATTATGTCGGTATGTCACGAAATCAAGCTGATTTAGAGAAAGCGATCGCGCTTATTTCGGAATTGAGACAAGAGTTTTGGCAAAACGTCAACATCCCTGGCGATCCTCATACATTCAACAAGAACCTAGAATTTGCTGGTAGAGTCGCTGACTTTTTAGAACTAGGCGAATTAATGGCGCGGGATGCCCTAGATCGCCAAGAATCTTGTGGCGCGCATTTTCGTGAAGAATGTCAAACTTCCGAAGGGGAAGCCCAACGCGATGACGAACATTATGCCTATGTTGCTGCTTGGCAATATCAGGGCGACGAACAACCCCCCGTGTTGCACAAAGAACAATTAGAGTTCGAGAATGTGGAATTAACTCAACGTAGTTATAAGTAACAAAGTAGGGTGGGCAAACAAGTTTTAAAATCAATTGTCAAATTGGACTCAAAATTTGCCCACCGCAATTACAAATCAATCGCAACCAATAATTCAAAATCTAAATATCAATCTTCAATTTCTCCAGTCCAATTAATCTCCTGTTCGGCAGAATTATCGCCTAAAGAACGAATTACCGTTAACTCAACCTTAACCAGAGTTCCAGGTAGTAAATATTGATTATCTATCGGCAATTGCCCTAAAGCCAGACTAAATCGTTGACGATCTCTAGTTATAGCCGAAGCGGGAATAATTCCTTCATATCTAGTTTTGTAGTTAAGGGAATCTCCTCTATCGCCAAAGCGATCGCGAGCAGTACGATATTTTATTTTAAATTGAGTAGTTAAAATGTCTGAATGTTTGGCGCGATCGATGACGTTAAATACCAAATTAGCTCGATTACCCGTAACAATGCCCCTAGTTAAACGAGTTGTCTCCTCTTCAGCAACTGCATGATTAATCGTAAACAATGTATCTCGTTCATTACTGGTAGTAATTGTCGTATCTAACCATACTTCCTCTGGATAAGTAACTAACAATTCATTCTTTTCAGTCAGTTCAAATTCTAAATCTTCAGCTTCAAAATCAGTTATCGGTCGAGACTCTTGCCAAACAGGAATCATATTGGCTTCCAAGCGTTGCACATACTCCTGATAAGTATCGGCAATAATAGAACCAGGTGCGACAACTTTGGTCGCACCGCTACGAGACTGCCAAATATTATTCGATAGATAAATTGGTTCTTTACGACCTAAAGAGGAAAATGAAATAGTAGCGGTGGGTTTTTCTGGACGTAAATCCGTTCCTTGCTTGACTAGATAAAGAGTTCCTATCTGACCATCTCGACCATCTCGACCATCTCTGCCCCATCTTCCATCCCGTCCGCTATGACAGCGAATTTTCTCTTTACGTTCCGAGCGATCGCCAGAATATCTATAAATCCAAGGCGGACAAATACATCCTCTACCGCCCCTACCCTCTTCACCACCACGCCCGCCATAGCCCCCAGGCGATCGCACGTATACCTGCTTGAGATGTTCTAATTGAGCATAAAAAATCGTTAGAGAACCACCATCGCCGCCGTTTCCGCCTCTACCCCCATTTCCACCCCTTCCGCCGTCGGCTAATTTAATCTCAGATTCATGATTTTCTGGGAGATGATAACATCTAGCATTTGCTCCATCTTGTCCGCGTTCTCCGTCTTCTCCATCAGTACCAGCAAGATCGATATTTACGGCATAACCATCAATTGTAATCGTTCGATCTGCACCACTTCTACCATCTCTACCATCCCTACCGTTTCTGCCATCGCGTCCCCGTTGTCCTCGGTAACTATAGAGGTTGGGAGAGATTTTATTTGATTCTAGTAACTGTGATTTAGCGGTAACTGTAGCTCGCGCCAAAAATTGACCATTGAAACTACTAAAGCTTGGAACTGAAAAAAATAATGTAGCCAAGCCTAGCTTGAGATAAATTCTAATCATCCAGCAGACTTACTATAAGCATTAAATACTTAAGACCAAATCAACTTAGTATAGTTCCATTCAGACATTGGTTTTACTTTCCAACCATTATCTAAATCAAAAATAAAGCTATAGGCTCTTGAGGCTAATTTCTCGATACCTATAGCTCCCTGCCAAGGATAAGAATAATTATATCCAAATATCCGAATAATCATATCTCAATATCCGCTTGAAAACTTGGAAAAGCTGACCTTTAATAATGCTAAACTAGATAGGCTTTAAAAAAAATCACACATTCAGGATTTCGGGTGTTTTTGCACTGAGTAAAAATATCCCTGAATGGAGGATTAACCCGAAACAAGGAGTAAAAAAACAATATGCCAGTAGTTTCTCTCGCAGAACTTTTAGAATCTGGGGTTCACTTCGGACATCAAACCCGTCGCTGGAATCCCAGAATGTCCCAATATATCTACACTGCTCGTAATGGCGTTCATATCATTGACCTAGTGCAAACCGCACAGTTAATGGAAGAAGCCTATGAGTATATGCGTTCTTCTTCCGAACGAGGTCAAAGGGTTTTGTTCGTCGGTACAAAACGCCAAGCAGCAGGAATCATCGCTCAAGAAGCATCTCGTTGCGGAGCTTATTATGTTAACCAGAGATGGTTAGGTGGAATGCTAACTAACTGGGAAACGATTAGAACCAGAGTAGAAAGACTCAAAGAATTAGAACATCTAGAAGAAAGTGGCGCGCTAGACAAAAGACCGAAAAAAGAAGCTTCAGTTCTGCGCCGTGAAATGAGCAAACTACAAAAATATCTGGGTGGCATCAAAACTATGCGTAAAGTTCCAGATATTGTCGTCATTGTCGATCAAAAACGCGAACACAATGCGATCGCTGAATGCCAAAAGCTAGGAATTCCTGTAGTTTCTATTTTGGATACTAATTGCGATCCCCTAATTGCTGATGTCCCAATTCCTGCTAATGACGACGCAATTCGTTCTATTAAGCTGATTGTCGGTAAATTAGCAGATGCTATCTACGAAGGTCGTCACGGTCAACTCGACAATCAAGATGACTACGATGAATTTGAAGAAGGCATTGATGCAGAAGAAGAATATCCGAGTGCGGAAGAAGAAGCAGAAGTTCCCGAACCCGAAGCGGAATTAGAGTCTGATGCAGATAGCGAAGAATAGAATACTAGTTGATTAGTATATTAAGTCAGGGGCAAAGCTTTAAGCCCCTGCAAACATAATTTAAAATTATTTTGTCATCACTAAAATAAAACTAAAAAAGAAAGAATATGGCAGGCATATCGGCAAAAGCAGTTAAAGAACTCCGCGAAAAAACTGGTGCGGGGATGATGGATTGCAAAAAAGCACTAACAGAAAACGATGGCGACATGACTAAAGCCATAGAATGGTTACGCCAAAAAGGAACTATTTCTGCTGATAAAAAACAAGGTCGTGTTGCAGCAGAAGGATTAGTCGAAAGCTATATTCACACTGGTGGGCGTATTGGTGTTTTGGTAGAAGTCAACTGCGAAACTGACTTTGTGGCTCGTCGTGAAGAGTTTCAAGAGTTGGTCAAAAATATCGCCATGCAAATTGCAGCTTGTCCGAACGTAGAATTTGTTAAGGTAGAAGACATCCCTGAAGAAACCGTTGCCAAAGAAAAAGAAATCGAAATCGGTCGCGATGACTTAGAGGGCAAACCAGATAACATCAAAGAGAAAATTGTTTCTGGTCGAATTGGCAAACGTTTAAACGAAATATCTTTATTACCTCAACCGTATATCCGCGATCAAACCATCACTATTGAAGATTTGGTCAAACAAAACATTGCTCAACTAGGAGAAAACATTCAGATTCGTCGTTTTGTCCGCTTTGTTTTAGGAGAAGGGATTGAAAAAGAAGAATCTAACTTTGCAGAAGAAGTAGCTGCTCAAACAAGTAAAAAATAACCAGATCGAGCGTCAAATTTGATTGAAGTCGCAAGCTGTGCTAGATACATCTGCGACTTTTTTATTATGTTAATGTAAACATCTAGCAGGTTGTAATTTGTAATCTCAGAAAATCATAATTTGAGTTTTTGCTTTTGACTAAAGATCGAATAAGATAACTTAGCTAAGTAACGCGAAATTTAACAAACTTCACGAAACAAATAATTAGACTCTATCAAAACAGAGTCTTGAGCCAACTTTCTACGGATAACTGAACATAAGATAGGATGACAAAATCGATTCAACAGATTAAACAAGACCTCTCCGATCTAGAATCAGCCGTAGCCGAGACAGCGGTTGAACTTCAAACTGAATACCGTAACTATCTCAACTTATTAAGTCAATCGGTCAAACAACAGCTAATTTTAGCTGGCTATCAAATTTGTACTCAATTTTATCCTCAATCATTTCTGGAGCTATCTTTGAGTAACAAACAAGACTTGCAACAAGCTCTAAGACAAATTGGTATTGAAATTCAACCGACATTATTAGAAATAATAGAACAGCAAGAACTAGAGCCAGTTACCAATGAACTAAACTTAATGGCTGAATTGATCAAAAATTTACCTAAAACTAAAAAACAGCCAAAAATTCAAGAAGATCCAGAAGAGCCAGACACAGAAGCAATTGATTTAGAATCAGTCAAGGCTGAATTGAGTAATTTGGAGAATATTGAATTTATCGAAATAGACACCTCTACAGCAGACATTTCGGAGTTTAAAGCTTTTCCCTCAGAAACTTCTGCCAAACAACAAGTAGATTTTGAGAATCCAGAACATTTGATTGCTTGGCACAAGCAAATAGAACGTAAAATCAAAAAAACCCTAGACCTTACTTCAAAAAACGTCAATAAACATCTACAGGATTCTGGAATCATCCCCAATCGTATTCCCTCAAAAATTATAGATGTCGCACTTCAAACAGATGGTAGCCCAGGGGGTAGAAATAGTCGTCAACTGCCCAACGCTCCTAATGTGCTTCATTTAGCAATAGAAACCGACCGAGACAAAAAGTCTAAATTCTCCAAAAACATGACCCAAATTAGTTTATTACGCTTACGGTTAGCGGAAATCGAATTTAGCGATCCGATGCTCAATGCCAAACGAGGAAGAATTCGGAATGTGCTGAGCAAAATCAATAAATTAAATAGTCAATACAAAATAGTGAAACACAACCTAGCAGTAGCAGAAGCTCAAGCTGCTTGGCGATCTAGTTGGTATGAAGAGTGAGATCCTTCCCAGGCTAAATCAAAGATGGCTTCTCAGCTTACATTGAGCGAAGAAGCGGGTAATCTAGCAGAAGTGTTGAAACAGCTAAACTTTGCCGTTCGGAAAGGTTTGTGTTTCCAAAAAGACGTGGCAATATTATACTTTTTGATATTATTTAAGTGTATCTTTTGGCGATCGCACTGGTTTAAACTTATGACAGTATTAAACAGACAAAAACAGCAAGCTATCGATCTGAACTTTTCTTCAGTAGTTAATTTTTTAGACCGCAAATTCCGTAAAACCCAGATCCACCTTCCAGAAGTACCAAGCTATATGTATAAAAAAAATGGGTCAAAACTGGAAATAACAGTATATTCTAATCCGAAAATTGCCAAAATAGACGTAAGAATAATTAACTTAAAAAACTACGATCGAGAAGCTTCTTTTGAATGTAGTTACGACCTAGATGGGCTGTCGATGACTGAGTTTCAAAGACATATTGATGATTTAATCTCGGAGATGAACTAACAAAGAAAGTTAGATAGAGCTTCTACAGAGTATGATTGGGCATAGCCCTGCACCAGAGGCGATCGCATTAAAACCCAAATAATTAAAAATAGCCAATTTGTAACCCAACAAGCAAAATTTATCATGCGATCGCCAACTTAGAAAATAGTTAGCAAGCAGATTAATCATCTGTGTGAATCTGCCTTCATCTGTGGACAATAATAAAAATATTGATGTTCGTTTAAGATATAAATTCTAGATCGATAGTAGCAAAAGAACGGGAATGGGCGAACAGACACTAGATTGGGTAAGATTGCAAAAAGCATTATCTATAGAAGCAGAAAGGGGCTACAAGGACATAATCGGCAATCAATACCGTTTTAGTGAGTTTCTTTGTCTGAGTTTGGGCAAACCACCGAGAAACATTTCTGCGGGAGATAAAATGCAGTGGCACGACATTGCTCAAAAGTTTGCTCGCTATAGTACTCTCAGTTCTGCCCAAAGAAAGCAGCTAGTGATCGGTACCCGTAATTTTCTCCATAAGCAAAAAGCGATCGCCGAAACCCCCAATACGCCACCTCAACCCAAAGTTCCCCGTACAACATCTTTAAGCAGTCCCAAAGCCAAGACCTATTTTAATCAAGACATTACTCTCGACCAGCCGTTGAGTAGAGTAATTGATATCGGACGCAGGAGTAGTTACTTAGAACGTCTCGGTTTATATACAGTCCGCGATTTATTATTCTATTATCCCCGCGATCATCTAGATTACGCTCGTCAGGTACAAATCGCTCATCTCGAGCCTGGAGAAACCGTAACAGTAATTGGTACAGTTAAAAGCTGTAAATGCTTTAGTAGTCCCAAAAATAAAAAATTAACTATCTTTGAATTAATTTTGACCGATGCCACAGGAAGATTAAAGCTAAACCGCTTTTTAACAGGTGCGAGATTTAGTAATCCTGGTTCGCAAGCTAGATACAAAAATCAGTATCCTGTAGGCTCAATTGTCGCAGCTTCAGGACTGGTAAAACAAAACAAATACGGTATTACCTTAGATAAGCCTGAAATTGAAGTTTTAGATGGTGCGGGGGCGAGTATAGAATCAATCAAAGTAGGTCGGGTACTACCTGTCTACGCCTTAACTGAAGGAGTACCCGCCGATACCGTCAGAAAATCAATAATTGCTGCTTTACCTGCTGCTGCCAAGATACCAGATCCTTTACCTGCTGAATTACGGAATCAGTATGGCTTGGTCAAACTAAAAAATGCGATCGCCTGTATTCATTATCCCGAAAATTGGGAGGAACTGACCCACTCCAGACGCAGACTCGTATTTGATGAATTTTTCTATCTACAGCTAGGGTTTTTGCAACGTCGTCAACAGCTAAAACAAAATCAAACTAGTGCTAGTTTTGCCCCTCAAGGTAAATTAATCGAACAGTTCAATCAGATCTTACCCTTTACTCTTACCAACGCCCAAAAAAGGGTAGTCAATGAAATCTTCCAAGATTTAGCCAATTCTGACACTCCGATGAATCGTTTGGTACAGGGGGATGTCGGATCGGGAAAAACCATTGTGGCAGTATATGCGATCTTGGCTGCTATCCAGTCGGGTTATCAAGCAGCATTAATGGCTCCAACAGAAGTATTAGCCGAACAACACTATCGTAAGTTGGTTACTTGGTTTAATTTACTTCATCTTCCTATCGAGTTGCTGACAGGTTCGACTAAAACCGCCAAACGCCGAGAAATTCATTCCCAACTGGAAAATGGCGAATTACCTTTGCTGGTGGGAACTCACGCCCTAATTCAAGATCCAGTTAAATTTCATAGGCTTGGTTTAGCGGTAATTGACGAACAACACCGCTTTGGCGTACAACAGCGGGCGCGTCTTTTGGGTAAAGGGAAATCTCCTCATGTCTTAACTATGACTGCTACACCCATTCCTCGTACCCTTGCTTTGACTCTCCACGGCGACTTAGATGTCAGTCAGATCGATGAATTACCCCCTGGAAGACAGGCAATTCAGACTATGGCAAAAAAAGGCAAAGCAGACCGTAAAAAAGTCTACGATCTGATTCGTCGAGAAATTGCTCAGGGTAGACAGGCTTACATTATTTTTCCTTTAGTAGAAGAATCAGAAAAGCTCGACCTTAAAGCTGCCACAGAAGAACACCAACGCCTATCAGAAACCGTCTTTCCAGAGTTTAAAATTGCTTTATTGCACGGTCGTATGAGTTCGGCAGAAAAGGATGCAGCCCTCAATTCCTTCCGCGATAATCAATGTCAGATTATTGTCTCTACTACCGTGATTGAAGTGGGAGTAGACGTACCCAACGCTACAGTAATGGTTATCGAACACGCAGAACGTTTTGGTTTGTCCCAATTACATCAGTTACGGGGACGAGTTGGTAGAGGTAGCAGTAAGTCTTATTGCTTTTTAATGAGTAGTAGCAAAAATGTCGAAGCCAGACAGCGTTTAGCCGTGTTAGAAGAATCTCAAGATGGTTTTTTTATCTCAGAAGCAGATATGCGTTTTCGTGGCCCTGGTGCAGTTTTAGGGACACGCCAATCTGGTTTACCAGATTTTGCCCTCGCAAGTCTAGTAGAAGACCAAGAAGTGCTAAATTTAGCCAGAGAAGCAGCGGAAAAAATAATTACCACAGACAAAATGCTAGCCAACTATCCATCATTGAAACAAGAGTTAGAAATTCGTTATCGTCGTCTGATGGGTGGAGATATTTTGAATTAAATCCAGTTTAAATTTCTGGAACATAGAGAAAAGCTCGATTTCTTCCCCGTTCTTTAGCTTCGTAAAGTGCTTTATCAGCAAGAGCAATTAATAATTCAGGTGTAGATTCCGAGTTGGGAATTAGACTATGTACGCCCAAACTGATAGTGACATATTTACTAACCAAAGATTTTTGATGGGTAATGTGCAGTTGGTTGACATTAACTGCAATCTTTTGAGCGATTTTAAAAGCTTGAGGAGCATCTATATGGGGTAGGATAATGCCAAATTCTTCTCCTCCATAGCGAGCAACTAAACCAGGAGTCGATTCAATCACACATTCAATGGCTAAAGCTACTTGCTGTAAACAATAATCTCCAATGGGATGACCGTAAGTATCGTTGTAGAGCTTAAAATAATCGATATCACAAAGAATTAGAGCAATAGGGGCTTGTTCTTGTTTTAGCTTTTGCCACTCCTGAAGCAGATAGTCATCAAAGCGACGACGATTTGCCACCTGAGTTAAACTATCCAAGACACTTAGTTTTTCTAACTCTCTATTTGCCAAGCTAAGAGCAGCTTGAGCTTTCTGGCGATCGCAAATTTCGTTGTGTAGCTGAGATTCTACTAAGTCAGCGTGTTCGGTAGTAGTATCGAGCAGAATTTCTAAATCTGCTTTTTCTAGTTTCAATTCTTCTAGCTCTTGACGCAACTGTTCGATCTGAAATATGAGTTTTTCTTTGGCTATTTGTTCGTCCAATAACGAGCGATAATCTTCTGTATCGACGGTTTGAGAATGACTAATTTCTGAGGCGATTATATGTTCGATAATTTCTTTATCCATAGGCTTTGATAAAAAATATCCCTGACCATATTCGCATTTCAAAGCCTTTAGTTGCGCTAGCTGCTTGACTGTTTCAATCCCTTCGGCAATAGTATCCATACCCAAATTACGAGCTAAAGTTACAATTGCCCGCACAATCCCTAACTTGTCTTCATTATTGATGCTGCTGACAAAAGAGCGATCGATTTTGAGAGTATCAAAGGGAAATCGATGTAAATAACTCAGCGAGGAATAACCAGTCCCAAAATCATCCAAAGAAAACTCAATGCCCATCGCCTTTAATTCTTTCAGAATGATGATTGTAGATTCGGCATCTTCTACCAAAGAACTTTCAGTAATCTCCAATTTGAGGTTATGGGGATCTAATTCTGTTTCCTGTAAAATGTGCTTAACTTGAGCCACAAAATTAGGTAGTGCTAGCTGTTTGCTCGATATATTGACACTAACTTTCCAGGTAGCCAGTCCACCATATTGAATTTGCCAAGCCCGCATTTGGCTACAGGCTTGTTTGAGTACCCAAAAACCCAAAGGCACGATCAATCCTGTTTCTTCTGCCAGACTAATAAATTCTCCAGGGGCGATCAATCCTTTTTCTGGATGTCGCCAACGCACTAACACTTCAAAACCCTGTATCTTGTCATTCGCTAGCGACACAATCGGTTGATAGTGTAAGAGAAATTCCTCTCGTTTAATTGCTCGTCTTAAATCATTTTCCAATTGCAGTAACGTTAGGGCTTTGCCACGCATTGACTGGTTAAATATTTGATAATGAGACTTTTTGTGTCTTTTGGCATCAGATACTGCTAATTCTGCATCTCTCAATAAGTTTTC
>JASJEI010000321.1 GCA_030064795.1 Pleurocapsa sp. MO_226.B13
ATCAAGGAGGATTACAAATTAAATGGAAGAGAAAGATAAAAAATAAAGGCAATGCTGTTATTGCAAGTTAAATGTGGATTAGCTTATTACTAGTAACGGAGGAAGCATTGTCAGACGAATAGTGTTGCGCTGGGATAACTGCTCGATATGTTCTGGGCGAATAATAGTCAGATCGGGATAACGGTTTCTCGGTTCGCCTCGTACTTCCAGTTCTAAACCATGTCCCCGAACTCTCCGATAGCCTAAGAGTAAAGCAAATTGGATGAGCAGGAAGGTGGCAATTTGCACATTTTGTCCCGATTCTGGTGGCACTTCGATTAATTCTCCATTAAATAGTTCGTATAGTTTATTCGTGCCATCGTCATAGGTTAGATATTCTGCAAAGCTTTGAAATCGAGGTTTAACTGGGGTAGAGGTCATAATTTTGGCTGAGACTGCCGTAACTCTAACTTTTATTGTAAGTAAGAAAAATACGATCGCCCAAGGGCAACCCCATCGAGCGTTAAAAAATAATCATGTTTTCTAAAGCAGTTTGTAAATCCTGAGTTAACTGAGCTACAGCCTGTTTTGCCCCGCGACGATTCTCTCTGTAGGTTG
Organism: Pleurocapsa sp. MO_226.B13; assembly: GCA_030064795.1. The sequence continues at coordinate 598 of JASJEI010000321.1, forward strand.
CAGCGCGATCGCTGATGTCAATTGGTTCGCCGATAGTTACGGTTGATTTGCGCCAGCCCAAGCGGGGACGACGAGGACTTTTGCTGCCTTTAATTCTGGCGATCGCATCAAATAAAATCAAGCTGATTTCGGCAAATCTTTCAAAGCTAGGTTTTTCTCGAACATGAGTACCAGTAACTGCTACAAAACTTTCTACCAAACGCATATGCAGCATCCGTAACTCTGCTTCGGTTGCGATCCAATCTGCCAATCCTCGTTGCAGGGGAGATAGCTGTTTAAAGGTGTTATCATCTTCCCGATAGATATAATTCCAACCAGCCTCTTCCAAACGACGACAACGTTCGATAATATTGCCTTTTTTCTTGAGTCCAAAATACTCTTCCCCTACTTGCAAAGATATATCCAATAATTTTTGCAGTCTGATGGTTAGATTTTCTTCTCGATTAGTTACATCCGTAGATAAATCTGGTATCTGGCAATGATAGAAGCAACGATAAAACTTCTCCATCTCAAACAGAAAATATTCTCCGATCCTGAGTAAACGCAAACAATAAGATTCTGGTTCATCGATCTTCTTCCCAGTCATGCCTGTTGCCAATGGTGACAAGCCACAATCAGCTTCTAGATTACTTAACAGGCGATCGAGCTTTGACCATTGAGGATGGGGATAATGATACTGAATATTAATCGGAACAACTACAACCCTTTCACTGCGGTTAGCTTTTGCCAAATCCTCTACACACCAAAATGCTAATTGAGCCACCCCTGGTTCGAGGGGACTGATAACTTCACTATGACCATTAGTAGCACCTTCGGGAGCAACTACTAGAGGAAACTTACCGTTTATCAATAACTCTCTTGTCTGTTTAATCGCCTGCCAGTCTAGCGTTTTACCCCGATGTACTGGTATGCCTCCAATACGAGCAAACAACCAACCCAGCCAATCACCAGTCCAGATGGTCATACCTCTGTCATACATAAAGTGGCTGTGAATTGGAGTTTGTAAAGAGATACCTTGTTGACGAGCAATTTGGGGAATTCCACGAGATAAAAGATGCAAACCACTAAGAGGATCGTCTACTTCGCAGTGACGAAAGGCTAGAATTAAACGAATTTTCCCGATTTGGAACTGATGGTAAAGTTTAACTAATGTTTCTCCCTCGATTATCTCGATTTCTTTGATTCCCGCTGGCAGCCAAGGCTGTAAGCGAAACCTTTGCAGAAGAGGCAAAGACCAATGTACGAGGCGAAGTATAACAGGATTAAAAGCTGGTGGAATAAAATCTAGTTTTGGTTGAGCGCGATGCATATTGTAATCGTTAGTAGTTAGTAGAGGACGTTCCAGGTCACGTCCGTACAGTAGTTAGTAGTTATCGCAGTACGTAGATTAGTTAGGACTTAAAAGCAAACTGTTCGTAAGTAGCGAGTATCAAATGTCCTAATGTCAGTGCGCATTGCTATAGTAGTTTTTGAACTCCAAACTCCGAACTCCTGTAAGGGCGAACGGCGACGCGGTTGCGCAAGCAAGTCGTTAGACTCAGCTAATCCTTTAGGGCGTTCGTCCCTACGACGAATTCATAAATGTTTTTCCAGCCAATCATTCATGTCAGCTAATACCTCTTGATAATCGAGATCGTCTTGCAGTTCGTGATAGCTATCAGGATACTCTTGCATTTCCTTATCGGCTATAGTTACGCGATCGAAAAAAATTCGACTATTTTGGAGTGGAGTAACTCGATCTGCACCACCATGAAGAATCAAGACTGGGACTTGGATGTCTGAGGCACGAGCATTAATCCAGTCAATAGTTTTTAATAATTCTGTTGCCAATCTAGCAGTCCCTTGTCTGTGACGTAGTGGATCTAGAGCATATTCAGCTACGACCGTGCGATCGCGAGAACCAGCAGAGAAGTCTATGCCTGAATTTAGAGCAAAATGAGGCAAAATACCCGATAGCATCTTGCCGATTAATAGTTTCCAAGGAGAAACGCCCAATCCTAACGCTGGAGACATTAAGATTAATCCTTGTAATTGGTGAGATTCTCGTAAAACATAGTCTAAGGCAATAGTTCCGCCCATGCTTTGAGCAATTAGAAACAAAGGCAAGTCTGGTTGTTGGGTTTTGACTAAATTGAGCAAGGCTTTCAGATCGGCTCGATATTCTGCCCAACTGTTAATATAGCCTCTTTGCCCAGGCGATCGCCCGTGACCCCGTAAATCAAAACTATAGATAAGATAATTATGCTCGATTAGATATTCGACCAGCCTGGCAAAAATACTGCTATGCCCTCCATGTCCGTGAACTATGACTATAACTGCTCTTGCTGGGTCTTGAGGATGCCAACTTTGATAATATAATTCCAGTCCGTTTGCACCCTTAAAAGTTCCTTCCTTGTTTTGCTTTGCCATTACATAATTATTAACTACTAATTCCGAACTCCGAACTCCGAACTAATTTTCCCCCCAGGCAATTCCGCCAGTACGACGAGGATCGGCAGCAGCCATCAAACCCTTAATGGGGTGATATAGTGCTGCTTGAACTCCACCAAAATACATCGAAAGTCCTTCAAATTGACGGCTGGTTAAATTTAATTCATCTACATTCAAGCCAGTTTCATAAGCGATCGCGGGAGTACCGTTAAAAATTTCAAAATGTAGTCTTGGATGGGATATTGCCCGTTTTAAAGATAGATCTAAACTTAGGAAATTAAATAAGACTTGGGCGATCGCAGTTGTAATCCGAGATGCCCCAGGAGAACCAATTGCTAACACCCTACCATCGCTGTGACGACAGATGGTTGGGGCCATATTAGAGGTGAGACGAGTACCTGGAGATAAATCGTGTAAGCCTTGGGGATGTAGTTCGATTTCCCCCAAAGAATTATTTAGCCACAAACCCGTACCCCCCGCCATTACTCCCGAACCATAGCCAGAGGAGGCGGAGATCGAACAGGCTAAACCGTCACTATCCACAGCCGAAATATGTATTGTAGAAGGGGATTTAGATAATTGTTCCCAGTCATCTTTAGCTGCCATTTCCAGTAAACGGGCTGCTTCTTGCTCAATTACCGTCTCGTCTGCCCCTTCTAGATAATTACTGCGATACTGCAATACTGCCCGTTGAATCTCGGCTATTTCTCTAACTGTAGCTGCATTCCATGACGATAGCGATCGCTTATCCATCAATAACAGCATCGCTGCCAAACAAGTTCCACCAACGGCGGGAGGAGGGTTGGTGGCAATTTGCCAATCTCCTAACTCAATCGTAATTGGCGATCGCTCGATGGCTCGATAGTTAGCTAAATCTTTAGCAGTGAGTAATCCTTGATTGGCTTGAATTTCGGCAGCAATTTTCTGTCCTAACTCCCCACGATATAAAACCTCTACCCCCTTTTCGGCAATCAACTGCAAACTCTGACTCAGTTCGGCAAGTACAACTCGATCTGCTAACTGTAAATGACTGCCATCGGCTTTATGGATAGCTCGATAACTAGCGGGATGCCAACCAAAAATAACTTGATGGGTATAGGAAAAATATTCGGCAGCCACTCCCGAAAGGGGGAAGCCAGCTTGTATCTGTTGTTGGGTGGGGGCGACTATTTCTGACCAAGGAAGATTACCATATTTTTCGGCTGCTAAACCCAACCCCGCAAACATTCCAGGGGTAGCCACCGAACCATAGCCCACCATGGTCTTAGTACCGCCTCCATAAGCAAAAAATGCCTCTTTCATCCCGCTACCAAACTTAACCGCCTCCAGTCCTCGTCCTGGCATCTCTGCATAGGCATCAATGACCAGCGGATTTTCTCCCTCACGCCAGATAGTAATAAAACCACTGCCACCAGGGGCGATAATACCCAAGTTGGTACACATGGAACTCATCGTTGCAGCGATCGCAGCATCAACCGCATTACCTCCGCGATCGGCTACGGCAGCACCAGCATCAACTACAATCTGAGCATCGGAAGCAATAATAACTTTTCGTGGCATAGATGATTGGCGATCGATATTTATTTTAGAATCATATCGCGACCAGTCCTCTTCCTACAAAGGCAACCACAAGTCCGATACGGGAAGTTCCCAATCTGGAAGTAATTCTGGAACGGTAAGAATTTCTCCATTTTCTCTGACTTCTGCTTTAATACTAGGGCGATAGATAGTTACGGTTTGTCGATCGGGATCGATTAACAATCCTACTTTAGTTCCCCCTTGTAAAAACAATTCGATCTTCTCTTCTAAAAGCGATCGCAACGCGCCTAGTACTCTGTCAATAATTAATTGATGGGTTGGGGGAAGCAGGGGAAGCAGGGGAAGCAGGGGAAGATACTTATTAATATTTATCCCTCAAATCAATGTTGACAGACCACTAGGCAACTTGTAAAACCAATTTGCCTCGAACGTGTCCGTTTTGACTTAATTCGTGGGCTTGCTGAGCTTCTGACAGCGGTAGCACTCGATCGACAAAGGTTTTGACCTCTCCTCGATCGAACATTGTTCCAATTTCTTCGAGCATAGTAGCTAGGGGATGTACCATCATCATTTCTGCACGCATCCCTTTCTCTGCTGCGGTTTCTTTTGAGGGTGGAGAGGCTGTAGAAACGAGAATCCCTCCTGGTTTAAGTACATCCCAAGATCGCTCTTGAGTATCGCCACCTATGAGGTCTAACACCATATCTACTCCATCAACTACATTTTCAAACTGGGTCGCTTTGTAGTCAATTACTTGCTCTGCACCTAGATCGCGCACGAATTCCAAATTGTCAGCCGATGCCGTACCGATCGCCTTTATGCCTTTATTTTTGGCAAACTGCACGGCAAAACTACCTACTCCTCCTGCTGCTGCGTGGATTAATCCGGATTGTCCTGCGGTAAGTTTTCCAATTTCAAATAAAGCTTGATAGGCTGTCATCGCCACAATAGGAACAGATGCAGCCTGGTTGTAATCTAGGCTTTGGGGTTTAGGAGCGATCGCCTCTACTTTTGCTACTGCATATTCAGCATACGAGCCAGAGAGGGTCATATCTGCTACCCCGTAAACATCTTGTCCTGGTTGTAAAGCATTTACTCCAGCACCAACAGCTTCTACTACACCAGATAGATCTGTACCGAGAATCAAAGGCATTTGGTAAGGAAATACTTCTTTAAGAAACCCTTGTCTAATTTTCCAATCTATCGGATTTACTCCAGCAGCACGGACGCGGATTAAGACCTCTCCCTCCCCTAGTTGGGGACGGGGTGCATCTTCGTAAATCATTGTTTCTAGTCCGCCATAGGAATGGATGCGAACTGCTTTCATTTTTTCCATTATGTCTCCTAAATGAGAACTCTTGAGGTGATATCGAAAGACAAACAGTTTTTTATCTAGATCCAAAATCAGCTACAAACTCATCGGGGATTTCCCAGTGCAAATGTTCCATCTAATTGTGTACGCATCTGGCGAACTGGCTCTGATGGTGATGTATTCCCCTGTGCCATTAATCTAGCTCCACGCAACGCTACTATAATTCGAGCAATGTTTGCCCCATGATGATACGCAGCCTTTAGACCTTCAGGATTCATCTGCTCTGGTGGTACACGGACCCTCGATTAACGCATGGCTGAATTGTTAGGTTTAAGCTCCTCGTAGTATTTCGATTCCATTCTGAGTAATTTCCTCATAATGCTTTGTGAGAGATTATACTCTTGTCATCTTAAGCTAGGTTCTTAGTTCGATCGGGCAATCTAGAAGGAAATTTAAAGGTAAACTTACCAAAATATACTTCTAAATTGGTATATTCAAATTCAGCAGAGCTTTTTGACCAGCTAGTAAATTTGAATTTCTATTGAATCTAGCTTGCTTAAAAGTAACTAAAGTTTCAATTTTTCAATGACCGAAAAAAAATCTCAACGCACTCGCGGTTTTATCCTGACCTCTACTGGGTTAAGCAAACTTCAAGAACGTATTCGTCAGCTAGAAACTAGAAATAAACGCCGTTATACTCCGCAGCTAATTTCACAACAAATCGGACTTATTGACACAGTTGGATTGCATTCCAAGACCATCAGGAAAGTATTGCAAGCACAGAAAGCGGTCGACCCGAGAACCCTGAGACTGGTTTTTAAAGTCTTGGATTTAAACCTAACTGAAGATGATTATGCCAGTGCTGATTTGCGATCGCCACCCTCAGAAGACAAAATCACCCAGACAATTAGTCTCAAAAAACGTTTTAATTGGATAGAGGCAATGGAGTTCGACTCTTTTTACGGACGCAGCGCAGAATTAACTCAACTGGAACGATGGATTTTAGAAGAACGCTGTCGAGTTGTGGCTATATTAGGTATGGGGGGTATGGGGAAAACAACCTTATCTCAGAAAATAGCTCAACAGATTCAAGGAGAATTTGAGTATATTTTTTGGCAATCTTTGCGTAATGCTCCTCCTTTATCTCAGGTTTTAGTTAGGTTAATTCGATTTTTGTCTGACGAGAAACTAGAGCTAGTCGAGTTTCAGCAGCAAACTGAAGAGCATAATACCGCCTTAGTGCTTGAGTATTTGTGTTCTTCTCGTTGTTTGATAGTGTTAGATAATGTCGAAACGATTCTTTCTAGTGGCGATCGTACTGGGAGTTACCGTCCTGGATATGAAAATTATGGCGAGTTTTTGACTTTAGTAGCACAAACTCAGCATCAAAGTTGTGTATTGCTGACAGCTAGGGAAAGACCGAAAGAAATTGGAATTTTAGCGGGAACGTACGTTCGATCGCTATTACTTAAAGGTTTGTCAGCAGCAGAAAGTCAAAAAATTTTTAGCCAGAAGAATTGCTTTTATACTGATGAAGCAGAATTGAAGGGTTTAATTGAATATTATCGAGGTAATCCCCTAGGGTTAAAGATCATCGCAGCAACGATCGCTGAACTTCTCGATGGTAATGTTTCAGAAGGTCTAAATTATCTAAATCAAGGTAGTTTTTTATTCGACGATATTCGCGATTTACTCACTCAGCAATTTAAGCGTTTGTCAGAATTAGAACGAGAGGTGATGTATTGGCTAGCAATTAATCGAGAACAAGTATCCCTCAACCAATTACAAGACGATATTATTTCTCCAGTTGCTCGGCAAAAACTCCTCAGTACCCTAAATTCTTTACAACGTCGCAGTCTAATCGAGAAGATTTCTCTAACTATCAACCAAAATACTACCTTTACTCTCCAGCCTGTGGTTATGGAATATATTATCGAGCAATTAATTGAGAAGGCAGTGGGAGAAATTAGCGATCGAGAAATAAATTTATGGCGATCTCATTCTTTAATCAAAGCGCGATCGCTAAATTACGTCCGAGATACTCAAATTCGCCTCATTCTCAACCCAATCATAGAGAGATTACAAACTATTTTTCCCAATCAAAAAAGCTTAGAGGATCGTCTCCTACAAATTCTGGTTAGATTACAATTGAAATTTCCCTTACAACCAGGATATACCGCAGGCAATATTCTTAATTTATTAGTTCAAATCGGTACTAATTTACGAGGCTATGATTTCTCTAATTTGACTCTTTGGCAAGCATATTTACGTAATGCCAATCTGTCTGAAGTTAATTTTAGCGGTGCGGATTTATCTAAGTCAATGTTTGCTCAATCCTTTAGCGGTATTTTATCTGTAGCATTTAGCCCAGATGGGAAATTTTTAGCTGCGGGAGACACCAATGGGATCGTTCATTTATGGCAAATGTCTAATGCTCAAAAACTTTTAACCTGCAAAGCTCACAGAAGTTGGGTCACATCATTTGCTTATAGTCCCGATGGCAAAATTTTGGCTAGTAGCAGCAGCACAGATTATACGATAAAACTTTGGGATATTAGCACTGGTTGCCATCTCAATACGTTACGGGGACATAATCACGGAATTTGGGCTGTGGCGTTTAGTCCCAATGGTAATACTTTAGCCAGTGGCAGTGAAGACTGTTCGGTAAAGTTTTGGGATATCTACACTGGTGAATGTCTGCAAACCTTTGTAGAACAGCAAGATGAAGTTTGGTCTGTGGCGTTTAGTCCCGATGGCAATATTTTAGCCAATGTTGGCGACGATTTTACGATCGAATTATGGGATATTCCCAGTCATAAATGCTTGCAGACTTTTTCGGGTCATAGCGATTGGATTTTGTCTCTGGGTTTCAGCCCTGATGGTAAAATTTTAGCCAGTGGTAGTGGCGATCGCACTATCAAACTCTGGGATGTTAATAGCGGTCATTGTCTACAAACTTTATTAGGACACAGCAATCAAATTCGCTCTTTAGTTTTTAGTCCAGACGGAAAAACTTTAGTTAGTAGCAGTGACGATCGCACGGTCAAAATCTGGGAGATCGATCGCAGTCGATGTCTGAGAACTTTATTAGGACATAGCAATAACGTTCGTTCTGTTACCATTACAGCACCCCGTAACTGTAACAACACGAAATTAGATTACATTTTAGCTAGTGGTAGTGAAGACTTTGCGCTGAAAGTCTGGAACACTCGTACGGGCGAATGCTTGAGTACTTTACGCGGTTATCATAATGGAGTGTGGTCTGTTGCTTTTGATAATTCCAGTAACAATCTACTAGCTAGCGGACACGATGACAGTAGAATAAGGATCTGGAATCTTGATACAGCTTCTACCTTGAGAATTTTGCAGGGACATAGCAATCGAGTCTTGTCTGTTATTTTTAGTTACGATAACCAGATTTTAGCTAGTGGTAGTGAAGACTGTTCAACAATACTTTGGGATGTAAATACAGGTCGTTGTTTACAGAAATTACAGGGTCATCAAAGTGGGGTGCGATCGCTAGCTTTTACTAGGGATAATCGGATTCTAGCTAGTGGTAGCGACGATCGCACTATCAAACTCTGGGATGTTTCCACTGGTCAATGTTTAAAAACCCTCAGAGGACATACAAATCGCATTCGTTCTATAGCTATACAAAAAACTGCTAACGGCTTAGAAGTACTCGCAAGTGGGAGTGATGATGAAACGATCGAGCTTTGGAATATTAGTACGGGTAAATCTATCCAGACTCTAAAAGATCATACCAGTTGGGTCAGAAGTGTTGCTTTTAGTTATGATGGTTGTCTTTTAGCTAGTGGAAGCGACGATGGTAGTGTTAAAATCTGGGATACTGCGACAGGGGAATGTATCCAAACCCTAGAAGAACACAACAGTTGGGTTTGGTCTGTTGCTTTCGCACCAGTGGCTCTTTCTGGGAATTACACCGTAGCCAGCAGTAGCGAAGATCGAACCGTTAAAATCTATCGCACTCAAAATAATCAAACCTTGTCAGGTCATTCTAGCCTTGTCTGCTGTGTTACTTTTAGTGGAGATGGGAAAATTCTCGCCAGTGGTTCTCAAGACGAAACGATTAAACTTTGGAATGTCGAGACAGGAGAATGTATCAATACTCTTCGTACCGAAAGACCCTACGAAGGAATGAATCTCACCGCAACCAAAGGTTTAACAAAAGCACAGATCGAAAACCTCAAAGCTTTGGGGGCAATTCAGCTATGATGGATGAATCTTTCTACTCTGTTAAGGGCATTTTTGTCTCTATTTTTTATTAAAAACCTCTTAACACGACTTGGAAGGTTAATCGGCAGAATACTGTAAAGTAACTACGGTAGATTCTGGTATTGAGGGGATTGAAAAAGCTTTAGAAGCTGGCGCTATTTTACTAGACATTGATGAAACGATGCCCGATTTGTGCTGGAGAGAAATATTCCAAAATTTACAACAAAATCTTTTGACTAGAAACATTCCCTTAATTTTGTTAACTGCTACGCCTCAATCTAGAGAGCTACTTGAGTTTCAACAGACAAGAGAAGTACAGGCGATCGCTAAATCTTTTGACCTATTGAACATAGTATTGAGAACCGAATCAGATTTTAATACTCATCTACAACCTGACTTTTCCCCCTGTTGCTGAGCAGAAGTTTTAAACAAAAACCTGACTTTTTCCCCTGTTGCCGAGCAGAAGTTTTAAGGCAGAATACGAACAACGAAATATTAATGAACAAAAATTCAGAGATCGCTAGAGATTAATGTAACAGGATTAATTATCCTCCTATCCTATCTCCATGGTTTTTTGACCGTGGCAGGCGATCGAGGGAGCGCTTGACCCAGAAGAAAACAAGAGATACTTAAGTTCTTTTCTAATCGGAGGGCAATTTTATGTTAACGTCTGACCAAACGGTTCTTGACCAACTCGCCTTTGCTAGGCGGAAACTTTTAGCTCCAGATATTCCTCTTTGCCTAAAAGCAATCTCATATGTGCGAATCTGCTGTTCGGCAATGAAAAAGCTTGACTACTTGCCCTCAAACGATCGAGGGAGCAATTATCACAAAACACCTTACCTAAGTCTATTAAAATCACTCTCTCAAACCAATTCACAGTGGTGGAACAAATGCCAAGTTACTGATGAGGGAAGTCTCAGATCTGATAACCCCACTATCGATCGACTGTTGCAACCTTTAAACAACTTCATCGATCGCCAATTGAAACTCTCGCCCTCTCACAAGTTAAGGAGTGGAACATATATTATGAATGAGCCTGGAGCTAAGAGATCGAAATTAGTTGTGTAGTGATTGGGTAAGAATGTGTTGTATTGAAGCAGAGGTAATCGCTCTAGTTCCCAAGGGCGATCGCTTCGACTATCTAGTCTTTTTATGAATTAAAGTGCCATATCGACCTCAAAACCATTCCGAGAACTCAGATAATATTGTTAGGGAAATGCCTCTTGGCAAAAGAGGAATCAAACATCATGACTCCGCTTTTCAATGACAGAACTAATGAAGTTTAATAGATCATCTGAGAGTAGACAAGTAGATACTAACTTGAAGAACTCTCAAACCTGCCTCAAAAAAGTCGGGATCATCGGGGCAGGCCCTGCTGGATTAGCCACAGCCATCGCCCTCAAAAAACAAGGTATAGAAGTTCACATTTATGAACGAGCCAGAGCGTTTAAACCCATTGGTGCAGGACTGACCCTATCTCCTAACGGCTTGAGAAGTTTAGCAGCGATCGATCCAGATATCGTCGAGCAACTCAAACTGCAAGGTTCTCAAATTAAACGATTCAAAGTCAGAACCTCCAGAAGAGGATGGCCCATCATTACCCAAAGCATGACTGGCGACGAATACGATTTGCCGTTCCTGGCGGTTCGCTGGTTCTGCCTACAGGAAATTCTGAGATCCAAACTACCACCCGATAACCTTCATCTCAATCATCGACTAATTGCCTTGGAACAAAACCACCAGAGCGTCACGCTTTGCTTTGAAAATAACCAAGCTACAACCGTCGATCTGCTGATTGGTGCAGATGGTATTCGCTCCACTGTCCGTAAACAGTTGTTTGAAGTTGAAAACCCGACCTATAGCGGTTGGATGACCTGGCGCGGCGTTCTAAAATATCAGCATCGTTTGTTGCCCCCTAATCAAGCAACCGTGTTTGCTAATAAAGGAAAAATCTTTTTACTTCTGGATAATGGAGATGGAGATATTTCCTGGTCACTGGAGATGCTTTCTGAAACAAGTCATCGATCTAAGAATGCCAAGGAAGTAAAAGAACAAGTTGTTCAAAAACTGGCGAAATGGCATCCTGTAGTACAAGAAGTTATTGACCTGACGGATGCGGAGATCATCGTGGAGAGGTCAGTTGGCAAGCCCCTGATCTTGCCTAAATGGAGTAACAAGAGGATAACTCTAGTGGGAGATGCAGCCCATTATATGGGACCTCATCTTGGACAAGGCACTAATACCACCTTTGAAGATGTGTGGGAATTGTCTGCTTGTTTATCTAAATATGGCGATCTCCCAGAGGCTTTAGAACATTACGAAAAAAGTCGTATCGAGCGCACCACTATTGTCCAATATCGTACGCTGTTTTCTGCTGCTCAAATGTTCAATCCTTTCCTGAGTCCAAAACGGTTTTTTAATAGATCGTTTGCAGCAGTGCCAGAGCGAGCCAAAATTGGTCAAAAGGCTTTTTCGGACTGGCTTTATCGGTATAATCTACCATTTTAAGAAGATATATTTCAACTTTGATAAAAAGAAGCTGGTAAATATAGCTACGGGTACAAAATACTCGATCTTGTGCTTAGCCTGCAACATACACAGTAGACAATAAAGAAAATGCGATCGTAACCGTGGTAGTCAGAAATCGTAAATTGCAGCGAAAAAAGTAAATGTTTAAAGAATTATGTCCCTGCGGGAGTAAAAAGCAATATCAATATTGCTGTGGAATGTATCTATCTGGAAAGAAAAAACCAGAAACAGCAGAAAAGCTAATGCGATCGCGTTACACTGCTTTTGCTATCGGTGATGTTGACTATTTAATCGCTACTCTCGATCCAGACAAAAGACAAAAGAGCGATCGCCAGGAATTAACTCAAAGTATCAATAATATTCAATGGTTGGGTTTAACTATTCTCAATACGCAAAAAGGTAAAAAGAATGATGCCAGTGGTTGGGTAGAGTTTGAGGCAATTTATCAAGTAACCGAACCAGAACAACTCCACGAACGTTCTAGATTTAAAAAAATTGATGGGAAATGGTTTTACATAGATGGAGAAATCTTACCTGGAACTATTCCCAAGCGCAACCAAGCCTGTTGGTGCGGTAGCGGTAAAAAGTACAAACAATGTCATGGTACTTAACAATTATTAATATCTATTGCTTAAGGATTTACGGCTTGAGTTGACCAAGTAAGATCGTCTTCTAAAGTATATATGCAGCGTTGTTGAGGCTCGCCTTTTAGCTGTAGATGGTCTATTTTTTGGGGAATTAACAATAATAAACAAAAATTATCTAGAGGCAGATTGGGATCGGGGGATTCTACATCAAAGGCAGACTTATCTGCTACTGGTTTTGCGGGATCGGGCCAAGCAAATTGCGATCGCGATGAATCAGAAAGATTATGCCAAGTTTTTTTACGGGCTTGTTGTAACTCGGCATTGGTTTCTGTATTGGTAACTAGTTGCAGTTTTCCTCTAATCCGAAACTGTTCGCGAGTTTTAGTAAAATACCAACAGACTTCTGCTAGCGGTTGATGCTCGATATCTTGTATTTTGGCACTGCGAGAATCGGTAATAATTTTCAGAGTATTGGGGTATTTTTCATCGTCTAAAAAACCCCGAAATACTACGGTACGATTAGCAGGAATCCCTTCTGGAGTAACGGTAGCTAGCTGAAAATAGCGCGAATGGGGTTTAGCACGATTGTGATGGATGGCACTGGATAAAGGCGATCGCCAGGGAGCTAACATAAATAATAGTTAGTAGTTAGTAGTTAGTAGTTAGTAGTTAGTCATATCCGCGAACGACACGAAAGCCTATACAGTAGTCAGTTAATCAAGGCTTGGACTTTAGACTTTAAAATAGCCCTTTGCCTAATCTAAATAAGTTAATTAAATGCTTAACAGCTTAATCGGTATTTTTTATTTTGGCTAATCGAACTCTTTGGGGCGTTGTGGACACCAGAGTTGAGCTTGTTCTAGGGCAGATGCGAGGGCAATGATAGTGGCTTCTGCATTGGGTTTACCTACTAACTGTACTCCCAAGGGAACGTTATTGCGATCGAAACCCGTGGGAATATTAATTACAGGTTGACCTGTAACGTTAAAAGCAGGACAGGGAAATATCCAATTAGTAATCCGTTGCAAAGTAGTTTCTGGATCGAGATTCGCCCATTCACCAACCTTGATGGTTGGATGCATATAGGTAGGTGCAACTAAAATATCAATTCGAGCAAACAGACTCACTACCTCCCTGGCAAACAGTTGCATTTGAGTTACCGCCTGTAAATATTCTCCTGCTGTACCAGATTTGGTTGATATCCACTGATTCATTGGACTTAATGCTTCTGGGGGAATTCCTGAAGCATTAATAGCACTTGCCCAGACAGTCGTGAATGGCTCAATTAGAGGAGCTAAATCGATCGCTTGAGGAGAAACTTGGTGTCCCATTTCCGTTAGTTTTTGAACTACCTTGGTCACGCTCTGTTGACATTCTGAAGCGGGTTCGCCTATTGGTAATAGTGAATTAATAAAACCTATTTTTAAAGGTGGCAAGATTTCTTTGACAGCAGCTATAAAAGGAACTGGTGATTTGGGTAGCCAGTAAGGATCGCCCGTAATGTATCCCGAAGCGATGTCTATAAAGGCAGCAGCATCTGCAACGGTACGAGTTAGGATACCATGGGTTCCTAGTCCACTCAAGCGATCGCCGACGGGGGCAAAAGAAATTCTACCTCGACTGGGTTTGATCCCAACCAAGCCACAGCAGCTTGCAGGGCCTCTAATTGAACCGCCTCCATCTCCTCCCAAAGCGAGGGAACACAATCCCGCAGCTACAGCAGCAGCAGAACCACCACTAGAGCCACCAGGAGTATATTCTAGATTCCAAGGGTTGCGAGTTGGTGCAAAGCCTTCTGGTTCGGTATAGGGAAAAGAACCGAGTTGAGAGGTGGCAGTTTTCCCCAAAATAATAAATCCCGCCTCTCTAATTTTTGTCACCACCCCCTCATCGTAGGTTGCCATCTGTTCTTTTAAGGCAGCAATACCATAGGTTATTGGCATATTGGCTACCGATCTAAGATCTTTGATCCCGATAGGTACGCCAAAAAAAGGGGGTAGGTATCTGGTATCTACAGTTTGAGCTAGTTGTTCGGTTTTTTGCTGGGCATCGGCGATCGCGCTTTGGCGAGCTACATAATAAAAACTACCCAGTTGAGAATCGTATTGCTCGATACGAGATAAATATAGTTCGGTTAATTCTAAAGGTGTAATCTGACGTTCTTTAATTAACTGAGCTTGTTCTAAGGCGGGCGCGAAAGCTAAATCAGTTAGATTTTTTAAAGGCATATTTTGTTGTCTTTGCGAACCAAACAATTACCATTTTATTAAATGAATGGAACTGTCAGTTATTTCATATTACACCTCAATAAGATTACTTAGCGATTAGTTTATTTATTAACTAAAATATTACTTTCTATTGTATTGACCGTAGCAGCAATTTTTGCTCCTGTAATACTATTTAATTTAGTGATAAATTCTTCTCCTACATCTCCTGCTGCTATATTGCAACCAGATAAATAAAGATGGGCTGAATTGACAAGATCGTGGCGAGCAGTCGGAGCGAACCAGTTTTCTAGTTCCAAACTATAAGTAGACAAAGTATTAAGACTTAGTTCGCTACTTCCTAAATACATACATCCTGGCGTACCAGAAGTTAAAATATAAACTTGAGAGCAATTACTAGCACATAGCACGTCAGTAATTTCTTGGACTCCATCATCCTCCGAACCGATAATAATCACTCTTGCTGTTGTAACAACTTTTTGAGCTAAGGTTTCGCAGTTAGGAAGACTAGAATCGATAAAAACTATAGTTCTAGTATCTCCATTTTTGATTGACAAAAAGCTTTTGTTAACTCGACGAGGTGTAAAAGACATGGCAAATTATGTTGGCTGATTTCACTTTTAACGTATTCAAGGCAAAACGATAACGGGAGATCGTTTCGATAACTTATTTGCTTAGCAATTAATAATTCAGGTGACTTTTAGCTTTATTTTTGTTCAAAATAATCGTGTCGTGCGGTATATGGTTTGAGGCAAAACCAGATTAGCTACTTGAGTAACAACTTTAGATCTACCTGATTTTTCAATTCGGTAATATTGTTAAACGACGTTACTGTTGCTGATACTATAGTCACCTTTCGATACTATTTGCGATCTCTTTTGAGTTTTTGGTATTGTCCACCAACTCAAAACAAGGAGAAACACAAAAGCTGACCTATTAAAACCAGAAGTTAATTTGATATTTAAAAGGGCAACTCAGTTTTGGTATTACTTTGGTAAGAAATGATCTTTATGTGGTTACGAATACTACAGTGCATTTTTTACTCCCTTCTGCTCCTCTATGAGAAGGTTACACTTTTTCTATTTGTTCAAATCAAAATAATTTGTTTCTTGATGAAATCTTTAATGAGATCGGTTTTTTTATAAAGTAGAGATAAAGTTATTTTTGAAATAAAATAATGCCAACGAAGTTACATTTGACAAACTGTTGTTGGCACTAATTCAGAATTTATGTAATCAATTAATTACTAATCGATCGCCACAGCATTAGACTCTTGATAGGTAGGAAAATCGGTATAACCTTCTGCGTCAAAGGAGTACCAGACAGACATATCAGCATCGGGGTTAAGTTCCCAATTGTTGGCAAAACGAGCCACTAAATCGGGGTTACTAATATAAGGTCTACCAAAAGCGATTAAATCTGCATCTCCAGAAGCGATCGCTCGTTCGGCATCGGTGCGATCGTAGCCACAGTTGCCGATCAGCATTCCATTATATACTTTTTTAATTTCTGCCAAGGTCATCGGTTCGCCTTGTTCGTGAAAACCAAAATCTAAACCATCGAGCAAATGCAGATAGGCTAATCCATAACTATTTAGTTGCTGTGCTACGTAGGTAAAAGTTTCGCGGTAGTCTTGCGATCCCATATCATTGAAGGCACCGTTAGGAGAAAGTCTGACTCCGATTTGTTTTGCCTCCCAGACTGTTAAAATCGATTCGACAATTTCTTTGAGGAAACGATAGCGATTTTCTAGACTGCCGCCATAGCGATCGCTACGCTGATTTGTTTTTGATTGTAAAAATTCATCAATCAAATAACCATTAGCACTATGAATTTCTACGCCATCAAAGCCAGCTTGTTTGGCTCTAGCTGCTGCTTGACGATAATCTTCGACAATTTGAGGAATTTCTGCTGTTTCTAAAGCTCTAGGGGTTTCATAGGGTTGTTTGCCCTCTGGAGTATGAGCTTCAAACCCTTCAATTTTAATTGCGGAGGGAGCAACAGGTAATCCATTATTGGGCTGAAAACTGCTATGGGAAGCTCTACCCGTATGCCATAGCTGGAGAAAGATTTTTGACCCGCGCTCGTGAACTGTATCTATTACTTGTTTCCAAGCTTCTGCTTGTTCGTCTGTATAGATACCAGGAGTGTTAACCCAACCATTTCCCTGCAAGGAGATCGCCGTGGCTTCAGTAATCAATAAACCCGCACCCGAACGTTGAGCGTAATATTCTGCCATCAAAGCGTTGGGCATTCTCTCTGCACCCGCACGAGCGCGTGTCATGGGAGCTAATACCACACGGTTTTTTAAAGATAAGCCTTTTTCGTTTAAAGGGCTAAGTAGTTGAGGTACGTTTGTTTGGGAAGTCATATTTAAAGTTAGTAATTAGGTAAATTTTTATAGTTTGATTACAGTTCCTGTTTGGTAGGACGAATGATCATCTCATTGACATCTACATCCCCTGGTTGTTCGATCGCATAGGTAATGGCACGGGCGATCGCACTACTGTCAATGGCTACTGAATATAGTCGAGCGACATTTTTAGCGGTTTCATCGTCAGTGATGGTGTTGGTTAATTCGGTATCAACTGCACCAGGAGATATATTCGTCGAGCGGATCTTGCCATCTGATTCGAGTCTGATCCCCTCGGAGATCGCTTTGACGGCAAATTTGGTAGCGCAATAAACCGTTCCACCAGGGAATACTTTGTGTCCTGCTACAGAGGAGATGTTAATAATATGTCCCGAACCTTGTTCTAGCATTACGGGCATTACCGCAGCGATGTTATAGAGTACTCCTTTAATGTTCACATCGACCATAGTTTCCCATTCTTCTACTTTGGTTTCAGCTAGAGGAGATAAGGGCATCAAACCTGCATTATTAACTAAGACATCTATGCGTCCGTAAGCCTGTTGGGTAGATTTGGCTAAAGCTTCTACTGCCGAGCGATCGGTAACGTCTGTGACTTCGTATTTTGCCGTACCACCATCTTGGTTGATTTCGGTAACTAATTCTTTTAAACGCTCCTCTCGTCGGGCTGCTAGCATTAGTTTAGCTCCCTTCTTAGCCAGTCTGCGGGCTGTTGCTTCCCCCAAACCACTACTCGCTCCAGTGATAATGACTACTTTGTTTTCAATCTCAGACATATGTATTTATTGTTTAGTGTTTTACTAGTAGACCAGTCGGTTAGTAATAAACCGATACTACTCAGGGTAGAGATGGTTTTAAATCCAACTAAAGTCAGATTTATTGATGACTAATTCAAAATTTGCTCGAATAAAATCTTGACGAAATTCTTCATGGGAGTCACCGACTTGGTAACTTTGGCTCGTAAAATCGCTCCTTCCCAGCTTGATAAAATAAACTTGGCTAATTCGGCTAAATCACTTTCATTAGAGATTTCTCCCGCTTCCTCGGCTGCTTGCAAACACTGTAGGAAAGATCTTTCCCAATCAGCAAAGATCCGATTGAGGCGATCGCGAAACAATTCATTTTGTGCCGACAATTCTTGTCCCAAATTACCAATTAAGCAACCATCAGTACAGCGACATTTTTCCATATCTGTAATTCCCGACTCAAAAAAGTTACGCAATCGCGTTAAAGGGGAACTTTGTCGATCTTTAACCAGATTTTCGAGTTTATTGCGATATTTTTCGGCAAAATCCTCAATTATCGCCAGCCCGAACTCTTCTTTGCTCGAAAAATAGTAATAAAATGAACCTTTAGGAACGCCAGCAGTTGTAAGTATCTCATTGATACTCGCTGCTTTAAATCCTTGCTGGGCGACTAGCGCGCTACCAACTTGAATTAATCGATCGCGTTTGCTGGTACGTTTCATAGTTTTATAGTAGACCAGTCGTCTAGTATTTGTCAAACTATTATTGGTGTGACTTAGAGAACGAGCGCTCGTCACCTAGACAACACCAGAAATTCTTTTACCCAAAGCTAAACTTTCCTTAATTTATATCTTGCAATGAATGTCATAAACTGCAAGGTAATATCAACAGAACGAAACAAGATGCAGGAAAAAGTCTATACTAATTATCGCTTGCTCTTACCAACAGAAGAAATATTAGGTACTCTAGTAATTCGCGATGGTGCGATCGCAGATATCCAGCCAGGAATTGTCTCTCAAGGGCAAAATGGCGATGGAGACTATCTTTTGCCAGGGTTAATCGAACTCCACACCGACAACCTAGAAAAGTGCATTTCTCCTCGTCCTGGAGTCAGGTGGAACTTAAATGCAGCAGCAATAAATCACGATCGCGACTTGATTAGTTCTGGTATTACTACAGTCTGTGATGCGATCGCCATTGGCGATGTTACCCCCAAAGAAGATTCATTACGAGTACATCATTATGCACCGATGATTGAGGCGATCGCCGAAGGACAAACAGCAGGAAGATTTAGAGTCGATCATTGGTTACATTTACGCTGCGAACTGGGTTTCGAGTATCTTTACGAAACTGTCGAACCATACTCCGAACATCCCTTACTGGTTTTGATCTCCTTAATGGATCATACTCCTGGGCAGCGTCAGTTCGTCAATATTGACAAATACAGACAATATTATGTCGGTAAGCATGGCGTACCAGTGGCGAAGATGGAAGAGTTTATCAATATGCGTCTGTCCAACCAACGCCGACACGCAGTTAAAAACCGACAGGCTTTAGTAAAGATGAGTCAGCAGAAAGGAATATCTCTAGCGAGTCATGATGATGCTACGGTAGATCATGTTACCGAAGCGATCGCCGAAGGAGTTGTCTTGGCAGAATTTCCCACGACTATTGATGCAGCTAAAGAAGCCCACAACAATGGTTTATTGGTACTTATGGGTGCGCCCAACGTAGTGTTGGGAGGTTCGCATTCTGGTAATGTTTCCGCACTAGATTTAGTCAAACTAGATTTAGTCGATATTATTTCTTCTGATTATGTACCCAGAAGTTTATTACAGTCGGTATTTATTATCAGTCAACAGGCAAATAAACCCCTGCACGAAGCGATTAAATTAGTAACCATTAATTCAGCCAAAGCAATCAATCTAGATCGAAAAATTGGTAGTTTAGAAATAGGTAAACAAGCGGACTTGATTACCGTACATAATGATGGTGTTGTCCCCAGAATTTTAGAAGTTTATAAGCAAGGCGATCGCGTTGCCTAAGTAAGTAATGAGT
>JASJEI010000322.1 GCA_030064795.1 Pleurocapsa sp. MO_226.B13
TCTTTGGCAAAATGAATTTAATCAAATTAAAAATAAAATTACTCGCTTGCGTCAATTATCTTCTCCTGAATTAGTAGAAATGCTGATGTCAGTAATGAGGGTTTTAGGTGTACGAGATCTAAAACCTAAATTATTATCTGGAACATACACTGTTTATTCATTTACTTGCCAAGTATCCAAGCGATCGCCTGTCAGTATTTTGTGGAACGAAGATGCCAATTTAAGAAGTTTTGCTTTTTTTATCAAGGCTGTTGAGAAAGCAATTAAATTAAATCCGAATCTTTCTTTAATTATGATTCGTTCTGAATCAATCGGAAATAAGAATAATCAAGGATATAAAATTTACGAGCAGATTTTTAATAATTCATCTCATCGTCATATTCGAGCCAGTTTAGAATCGGTTCACTATTTAAAAACCTATCAAAAATTAGTTAATGATGCACGCTCTGGGGATTTGGTTCTAAACTACCAACCATTGAAATCACCTCAGTTGCAAGAATTAGTTCGCCAGACAAAAATTCTCGAACAATGTAAATTATTACAGGAATTAGGAATTGTAAAAGTAATAGATCGACCCAATGCGTCATCAGATGAAGAAGACAAAAAAATTCAAGAATTAAAAGAATTAAAAGATTTTTTACTCAATTTTGTCAAACATCATCAATTTTTGGGACGGGCAACTTTAATCAAACAGGCTAAAACTCAATTTTATGATGCAGCCGAAACCGATATTGAAAAACAGATTCAACAATTAGTTAAAGAGCGAAAAATATCAATTATCAATCCCCAAGCTACACCTCAAGAGCGATTAATTTGCTTAATTCCCGCAGTAGCAGCAGGAGGTAAAAAATAATGAGTAAGTTCAACCGATATCTCGAAGAGTATTTTGCCTATTGCCAACCAGAAAACTATCAAAAAGCGATGTCTTCGACTAGCTGAGTCTTCGACTTGCTTCGCAAACGCAATCGCATCTCCAACTTTTTCTACTGAATTGAAATCTGGTCGTGTTATGTCCAAAGCAGTAATGTTGCATTATTTAGAAACCGTAGAAGAAATTAGGGGTTTGATTACTTATATTGCAGATTTTGAAAGATTATGGCTAGATACAGAAATTGCCGACTGGTGGACCAAAAATCCCCGACTGTCTTTAATTCAAGTCTTAGCCGATCCTGAAGATTTGACGGGGGAATCTACTTATATTTTGGATGTATTAGACAAGCCAGAAATAATATCCGAATTTATCGATCGCATTATGATAAATCCTGGTATCGAAAAGGTTTTCCATAACGCCAGCTTCGATTTGAAATATCTGGGTAAAGAAAAAGCCAAAAATGTTACTTGTACTCTAAAAATTGCCAAAAAAATCTCTAAAGAGGTATTAGGGACGAGCAACCTGAAACTAAAAACTATAGCTGTTGAATTATGTGGCTTCGATGCAGCAGAAATAGCCAACGAACAAGCAAGTAACTGGGGCAAAAGACCTTTAAGCGAAGCACAAATTAAATATGCCCAGATGGACGTGGTTTATTTAGCCCAACTTCATCATTATTTATTAGAATTCAAGCCCGATATGTCTTTACCACACACCAAATCCTTTAGCGTTACCGATGTCCGAGTTGCCGTAGAATGTCCTCGATTATTTTATCTAGGTAAACATTTTGGTGGCAAGACTTTATTTATGCCAAAATTAGGCATTTCAGGTATCGGCAATACTTTTCATAAGCTGGCTAATGATTTTGTTGCTACAGTCAAACAAGAACCGCAATATAAAGCCTTGTTTGAAGCTTCTGTAGAAAAACTAGAAGTAGACGCGATTGCGAAGCTAGTCGAAGACATAGCTTCCCAGATGCAAAGTATTTTCTATAGTCTGGTCTTTTTTCCAAAATATCTCCAACCAGCAATTAAAACCAAACCAGAATCAGCATTAGCATTAGATCGAGTTTGGCAAGCGATCGGAAATTTAATTTACAAGTGGACAGAATTATTAATTAAAAATCGCCTTCACTGCAACGCCAATAAACTCTTTGAAACTACCTTTATAGCGACAGAATCTAAACTAAATTACAAACTTAAGTTACCTAATGGCACTTCACAGCCCATTGCAGGAAAATTAGACTGTTTAATTTATGACTATAGCCAAAATAGTCTTTGTGTAGTTGAGTTGAAAACTTATGTCCCCGTCGATCCTTCCGCACAGTTGGCACAGGTTGCTCTTTATAGTTATATGATTCAGCAGACTAAAAAAGTACCTGTGGACTCGGCTGTCTATTGTGTTTTACCAGAGTTTAAAGAATATTATTACCCTCGATTGCAACTAGAAACCAATCTGCATCAGGTTATCCCCCACAAATTACAACAGATGCAACAATGGCTGCAATGGCAACTTTCTCAACCCGATGCACCACCAGCAACTAGTAACACAGATTTATGCGAGATTTGTCCTCAACAAGCAAAATGTCAGAGTCATTTTCCTCCGATAACTAAAACTAAACCAGAACCCCCTAAGCCTCCTAAACTGAATTCTCAACCCAAACTAAACCCAGAACCTATTGGACGAGAATTAGTCGAAATTCTTAGATCCTTTAAAGTTAACGTCAAATATATTGGCGCGATCGCAGGTACTACTTTTATTCGGCTCAAACTCAAACCCGCCAAAGGAGTCAAGGTAGCATCTATCCTCAAACTAGCAGAAGATTTACAGGTACAGTTAGGTATTGCTCGTCCACCCTTGATTGCTACTCAAGCAGGATATGTCAGTGTCGATTTACCCCGCGAAGATCGTCAAGTTAAAGTTACCTACTTTAAAGATTATATTCAGCCTCAGCAAAAACCCAGTCATGCACCAATAACCATCGCCATTGGAGTCGATTTAGAAGGAAAATTAATCGAAGCAAATTTAGCCGATCCTAATACCTGTCATTTTTTAGTAGGCGGTACGACGGGAAGTGGGAAAAGTGAATTCTTGCGATCGCTGCTTCTCAGTCTAATTTATCGTCATACTTCCGAACGAGTCAAAATCGCTCTCGTCGATCCCAAACGAGTAACCTTTCCTGAATTTGAACAGATGCCTTGGTTACTTTCCCCTGTAGTTAAAGATAGCGAGGCTGCTATTTCTTTAATGGAAGAATTGGTTGCAGAAATGGAAAAACGCTATCAATTATTTGAATTAGCAGGATGCCCCCATCTCGATGCTTATAATCAAAAGCAAGTGGCAAATAAACATTTACCCCGTATTATTTGTATCTTTGATGAATATGCTGATTTTATGACCGAGAAAGAAACTCGTAAAGCTTTAGAAGCCAGTATCAAGCGTTTGGGGGGAATGGCAAGAGCAGCAGGTATCCATCTAATTGTTGCTACTCAACGTCCAGAGGCGGGTGTAGTTACCCCAATTATTCGCTCTAACTTACCAGGAAGAGTTGCTTTGACTACCGCTAGTGAAGCTGATTCTAAAATAGTCTTAGGCGGTACATCGACCGAAGCAGCCTGTTTATTAGGTAAAGGCGATCTTTTCTTGCAAGTAAATGCCCAGTTACAACGACTGCAAAGTTTATATGCTCCTGAGATTGATTTCCCCTAATCATTTTGAAAATGACTCTTGACTCGCTCTATTTGCTTTGGTGCTTGAATTTGCTCAAAAAGATTAATTGCAGTTTGAAAACAGTCTTGACTTTCGGCTATGCGATCGCTAGCTTGTAGAGTAATTCCCCACTGGAAATAGGCTTCAGCTAGGTCGCATTTTGCGCCAATTTTAGCTAATAATTCGGTTGCTTGTTGTTGGTAGGAATTAGCCTGAGAGAAATTGCCACTATAACGTCCGATCTTACCCAAACCAATTAGTGATTTGGCTTCTATTTGAGTGTAGTGACTTTCTCTTGCAAAAGTTATTGCTCTTTGCCAGATAACCTTGGCTGGTTTAATCTGTTGATGATTAAAAAATATTTGCCCTAAAATTTGCATGAAGTAGGCAAAACGTCCTGTATTGTAGGTTCGATCTTCGAGATCTACGATTAAACGATATAGACGAGTCACAATAGTTTCAGGACGCTCTGAGGTAAATAGATAGGAATTGACCAAAGCCAAACCTAAAGCTGCTTTTTCCGACCAAGAATGATGTTTGGTATTGTGAGCCAGATTAACTACTTGTTGAAATAAATCTGCTGCGGTGTTTAATTCCCAAAGATCGATGTTGTATAGTCCTAAACTCAGTAAAGAATCTACTTCTAACATCCGCCAGTAATAAAGATCGTATTTGTTTTCTGGACTCAAAGGAATCAATTTCAAACAATTTTGGCTAGTAACAATAGTTTCTTGCTGACAGGAGATCGCCTGATGAATTCTGCCCGTAGTCCAGTATAAATCTCCTAAAATGTTATTAAGCTCGCTACGATGGCGATCGTGTTCGACTCCTTCGATAATTTGATTAATTGCTGTCAATACAGGCTGAATAATCCCCAAACGATTGAGGGTTGTTCCTAAAGTTAAGAACTGTCCCCATTGGTTTTCGCGACTTTGCAGAATTACCTTGGCTGCTGCTGCATAATTTTGAATTACGATATAGTGATAGTATACTTCTAAGGCAGTTAGACCATCCCGAACATTATTGATTTTATCTACACTGTCACTCAGGAAAATAGCTATCTGACGGTGTGCCTGTTGCCATTCTAAATGCGATCGCTGTAATCTCGATCTAGCTTCTGCTTGGACGATAGGATGTAGCCAATATTGACCCAAAGCAAATTCTAATAGGGAACGATTACGCAGAGATTTTATTACTCGTCTTTGCTTTTTTGCAGGAACATCCCACAATAAACACAATAGTCCCGATTGAGATACTCTAGGTAAATCTTGATAGCGATAGCAACCCAAACGAGACAACAGCCTGTAGGCTTGGGGGTCTAGCTGTTGGAGACGGTCAAACTGGCTGGCGACTAAGTTTTTTAAATCGGTCTCAATTAAAGGATCGTAACGATTTTCTTGCCAATATTGTTGGCTATTTCCCTGATAATCTTCGCCAATAATACCGCAGAGAATCCCCATAGCTTTAGCATTACCACCATAAACTTGATGAATTGCTTTAATCGCTTGGGGTTCGATTTCAATTTGATAAGCTGCAAAATATTGATGCCAAGCAGCAAGATCTAACCCCGATAAACGGTAATGTTCCAGATTAATTTCCGCTTCACAAAGGCGATCGCGACTAGTAATAATAGTAGTAGACTTAACTTTAAAATCGGATAAAATTCTTAATAGCTCGATATAATCACGATGAGCGTTAATAAATTTACCATCTTTATTTAAGGCTGGTTCGAGGTTATCAATCAAAATTCCGATTCGATGCTGTTCTAAATATCTTTTAAATCTAGCTAGGGTAACGCCAAATTCTTTACCAGCATCTTCGTTTAAGTCTCGTTGTAACCATTCTTCTACTACACTGGCAACAGAAATAATATTCGCTGTTTCCTTTGCCATCAATACTTCTAAAACTAATTCAAAATCGCTGTCGGCTAAAAATTGCTGCGCGAGGGTGGTTTTTCCGATTCCTCCTTCCCCCTGAAGCACGATAATTTTGCGATCGCGATCGACTAAAGTTTGCAGAGTGGCGATTTCCCGTTCTCTACCAATAAAGTTAGTATTTTCAGAAATTCTTAAATTAGTTGAAAAAGATTGCAGCTTTAGTTTACTAATACTGCGAAAATTATTTTTGGTTACTTTTATTCCCCAAGCTGTTGATAGTAACTTCCACAGTAATGAACCAGTATCTTTTATATGACCTTCTGTACAGCCATACTCGTCGGCAATTTCCCAATATTTTTTACCTTGCCAAACTTGAGTAACGATCGCCTGTTGCAAATCGCTCAGATATTTTTTTGTTAAACGATAAACCTCCTGGTTTACCAAGGCTGTTGCTGCTTCAACATCCATCACACCGAAGCAATTGTGTTTTGTACAGTAACTAGTTATTAGACATTCTATCCCCTAACCCTTTAGCTGTGAGATAGCCCCGTTACCAGTGTTGCTCCTTTGAGCGGATAAAATTTTGGCTACTAGACTGGAGTCTTTCTTGGGGACTCGCTTTTAAGTGTAACTTTTGGTTCGCATCAAATTAAACTTATAGTAACAATCTGGTAATGATAATATTAATTTTTGGTGACTAAGGATAAATTATTATGGCTGAAACTTTAATGTTTAACGCTTTAAGAGAAGCGACAGACGAAGAAATGGCAAGGGATAAGACTGTCTTTGTCTTAGGTGAAGATGTCGGACATTATGGTGGTTCATATAAGGTCACCAAAGATTTATATAAAAAATATGGAGATTTACGTTTATTAGATACTCCCATTGCCGAAAATAGCTTTTGTGGTCTGGCTGTCGGTGCTGCTTTGACTGGCTTGCGTCCCATAATTGAGGGGATGAATATGGGCTTTTTGCTCTTGGCATTTAATCAGATTGCTAACAATGCAGGGATGTTGCGCTATACATCTGGTGGTAACTTCAAAATTCCGATGGTAATTCGCGGGCCTGGCGGTGTCGGCAGACAATTGGGTGCAGAACATTCTCAAAGATTGGAAGCATATTTCCATGCCGTACCTGGATTGAAAATTGTTGCCTGTTCTACAGCATATAATTCTAAGGGTTTACTCAAAGCCGCGATCCGAGATGATAACCCCGTACTGTTTTTTGAACACGTCTTGCTCTACAACCTCAAAGAGAATTTACCTGATGATGAGTATGTTCTACCTCTAGATAAGGCAGAAATGGTACGCAAAGGAAAAGATGTTACTATTTTGACCTACTCGCGGATGCGTCACCACTGTACTCAGGCTTTAAAAGAAATTGAAAAACAAGGTTACGATCCTGAAATTATCGATCTAATCTCCCTCAAGCCTTTTGATATGGAAACCATTAGCGAGTCTGTACGCAAAACTCATAAGGTAATTATTGTCGAAGAATGTATGAAAACTGGTGGTATTGGTGCAGAATTAGTAGCACTAATCAACGAACAGTTATTTGATGAATTAGACGCACCCGTGTTACGTTTGTCTTCTCAGGATATTCCTACGCCCTACAACGGTAAGTTAGAGAGTTTGACTATCGTGCAACCAGCACAAATTGCCGAAGCGGTACAAAAGATGATGCAAGATCGGATTTAACGTCGCTTCGCTCCAGATACCCGCTCTTAGCTCCTAGCTTTGGATTTAATTAAGCTAAAAGCTAACGGCTAAGAGCTAAAAGCTTTTTTGAATTAGTTAGCTGCGAAGCCACTCCAGAAAGTTCTCGTGTTGAATTTCAAAGCTTCTTTGTGCAATTTGAGTTTGATTGATAATTACTGGTGTCCAAGGATTAGGGTAAGGATTCCAAAAGAAACCACCAACAACATTATCTAATTCTTCACCACTAAGATCGTCAAGTTGTCCTTCGATGGATTGCTCTAATTGCTCGACTTTTAGTTTTTGGTTAGAAAATTCGCTTTTTAACATTATCTTTGACCTCGTGTGTTGTTTTGTTCTGTGTGTAGGTATTTCTGAAGTCGAAAAGGATATGCAAAAGTCTTTGCTTCTTCCCACCCCCGACTGCCTTCTCCCTCTTCCTTGTTCCTCGTTCCTTCTCCTTCACATAAGCTATCATCTTTTAAATTTGCCAAATTGATAAATTAGCTTTATTATTGATAACAACATTGATGAAACAATAATCAAGAGCAACCATCAAATACATTGAGCATTAAATACTAATAAATGTTCGATGATAAATGTAAAACAGGTTGGGCGTTGCTAAGTAGTTGTCAGATTCAGTCGCAAGCAAGAACAAATAAACTTTCAGCTTGTTGATACTTTTGCCTTAAAACGGTGCAAAGTTAGCTATAGTGATGAGATTGTTCTTTTATTTTGTTTGAGCTTTTAGATAAGCTGATTAGCATCTGATAGTTCTCTGGGACGATAATTATTTCTGCAACTCGCTCTAGCGCGATCGCAGCCTGGTTAAGCCTTGATTAGATTGGCTCGTATCTTCTGGTACTGATATCACCTTTTTGGGTCGTCGATTAAATTAAGCATTGAGATTAGAAAAGATTCAATCGCTTAATCAGCAAGAAAAGTTTTGCTGCTTCTGGGCAGTATTTAAACCTAATGCACAATAGTCACACATACACCATGAATATGCATATTACTCCATCTCTACTTATTCCCTTGTGCGGAGGAATTTATCTTTTGGGCATTCACGTCATGCTAGGATTTTGCAAATTACAAAGTTTTGAAAACTTACTCGACTATTTGAGGCAATAATCGAGACACGACGCTAAATAAAAGTTTACATCTTTAGACAGAGACAATTTTACTACTCCGATCTGTAGACTCTATGGAACTAATAGAGTTTGCTGATTGGCAAATTAAAGTAAAGTTTTTACGAGTTTAGCGTTCGATGTCACATTTGTTTTGCCCTATTTTGAGGCGATTGAGTTTAAATACCTTTGAGGGGTCGCGCTTTAGATTTATCTTGGTAGTAGCGATCGCTTTTATAGTCAGCATTACACCGATAGCTTTAGCTCAAGAAGAAGCAAGTATTGCTACCCCCTCCGAACCTGCATCGGCAGTCGTTCCCAACGATGGACTGTATTTTGCCGATGTTCTAGTCAGAAACCGTCCCATATTTCAGATTGGTAGTTTACCTCAGATTGATGCTAGCGCGAGAGCAGAAATTATCAATCGTCGAATAGCTAGCTTACTAACACAAAACGAAAATCCAGGGGAAGTAGAAATTGCTCCCGACGATCCTCGTCAAATTGAGACTTTGAGGGTAAATAATCGCATCCTAATGACCGTTACCCAACAGGATGCAGAAGATTTTGGTTTGAGTACCGAACAACTAGCCGAGAGATGGAAAAAACAATTAGATCTAGCCTTTGAAAAACCGCCTCTAGCGATCGACGTTACCCAACGTCTGTATACAACTACCAGAGAACTACTCCGAGATCTCGTCAATAATTTGCCCTCTTTGGTGGGAGCAATTATCGTCATTGCTATCACTTGGGTGGTGGCAAAAGGCGTGCGTTACGTAGCTTATACCTGGGCAAAACAGACTGAAGGAGATTCCAACACCGAACTTTTGATTGGCAGACTTAGTTATGGTGGCGTGTGGATAATTGGTTTTGTAATTGCCTTGGGAGTTATGGGGCTAGACTTTGGGGCATTACTGGGTGCATTGGGGCTAACCAGCGTGGCGATCGGTTTTAGTCTCAAAGATGTTTTGAGCAACTATATCTCTGGAGTAATCTTACTGGCTGCTCGTCCATTTCGGATTAACGATCAGGTAGTAATTGGGGAATATGAAGGGACAATTACCCAAATTCAATTGAGAGCTACAACCATGACTACCTATGACGGACGAGTGGTTTATATTCCCAATCAAGAAGTCTTTCAAGCTAGCGTAATTAATAATACTGCTTCGCCTCGCCGTCGTAGTTCTGTAATGGTGGGAATTGATTATGGAGAAGACATTAGTGAGGCGATCGCCATAATCGATAAAGTTTTAAGAAATATTCCAGAAGTCGAAACTACCCCTACCCCTGATATCTTGGTCAACGAACTTGCTGCTAGTACGGTTAATCTGGAAATTCGTTTTTGGGTCGATTCTCGCAGAGCGGGCTTTTTAGCAACTACTTCTAAAGTGGCTCAGGCAGTCAAAGAAGCACTAGAAACCGCAAATATCGATATGCCCACTGATATCTATACTTTAATTTTGCGGGAATTGCCTACACAAATCCAGTTAAAAGAAAGTTAAATTAAAACTTTTTAAAATAAGAATTGTTAACTATTTTAGTGAAACATAAGTTTAAATAAAGTTATAATCAAGAAAAAATGAACAGAAAATAAAGATAAATAGTCCATACTTGATTTATACGTAAGATTTAATTAATAATATTTTATAGCTCCTAAGATATATATCTTTATTCAGATGCCAACAGTAGCATAGCTAGCTACTGTGGATTTATTAGTGTTAGTTCGCAGTCTTAACTATGTCAGATCCTATTTTGGTGGTCGAAGATAATGACGATCTTTTATTGTTGTTCAAATTGGTCTTAGAATCAGCAGGATACCGAGTCGAAACGGCAAGTAGTGGGTCAGAAGCTCTAGAGTCTGTCGGTAAGATTCAGCCTCAGTTAGTGTTGCTGGATATTATGATGCCAGGAATTAATGGTTTGCAGGTGGCTCGTAATATCAAGCAACAACAAAATTATGAATCTCTACCAATTCTATTGGTTTCAGCAATCGATCGCCTGAGAGAAGATCGGCTACATGATAGTCAAGCAGATGGTATTCTCTACAAACCTTTCGATCTAGACGATTTAATTTTCCGAGTCGGTCAATTAACTAATACTGCTGAAAAAAAATACGAAGTTGCCACTCAATATGCTTAGTAGTTTTGATGTTATTAATTATTAGTGACCAGTCATTAGTCATTAATCATTGGTGATTAGTGATTGGTAACTCCGAATAAAGTGTTATCTAAAAAGCCTAAAATAGTAGTTGTCGGTGCGGGTTTTGCGGGGCTAAGAGCCATAAAACAATTAGCTCGTGCTGATGCAGAAATTATCTTAATCGATCGCAACAACTATCACACATTTATTCCCCTGCTTTATCAGGTGGCTTCTGGCTTTATCCCTCCAGAAGCGATCACTTATCCGCTCAGAAAATATTTACGTTCGATACCCAATGCACGATTTATTCAGGCTAGGGTAGAAGAAATAGACCGCAAGTCAAAAATAGTCAAGACCGATATTTTAGATTTAGAATATGATTATCTGGTAATTGCTACGGGTAGTCAGAGTAAATTTTTGGGAGTTGAGGGCGCAGCGTTAATAAGGCGACCGATCGTATTTGACCCTAATTTTTCTTCTGATCTAAACGGGCTGCTGCTTCTAGGGCAGATTTATTTCTGGCTCTTTGGGCATACTGTTCTAACTGTTGTCTTTTCATACCGCTGAGAATACTCAAATCTTCTAAATCTATCCCCTTCATCAACATCTCCACGCACCAAGTTTGTCTAGCTTGAGAGATTACAGGGGTTTCTCCCTGGGGGGTTAATAAGTCGGCGGTTAGCTGTTGCCACATAGTTTGTAATTCGGTTTCAGAAATAGCCTCACCTGCATCGTTAATAAAAATTGCTGGCTGTTCGTCTTTGCGACTTTTCAACCATTGGATTAAAGGGTTAGTAGTTTTTGTGCCATAGCGAAAGCCCATTACCCATTGATTTAGCGGAACTTGTCGCTTTATACCATAGTTGATTTGCAGTATGTGTTGTTGGGGTTCGACCACGGAATGCGATCGCTCTAAATGTAATACCTCCTCTAAGGATAATCCCGCCCCAAACAAGACATAGACTAAAGCGTATTCTTGCTTGCCGATTTTTTTTGCCTTGCGAAACAGCGATCGCACTAAGCTGGCTGGTAAATCTGCTATTTGCTGGGGGACAAATTTAACAATACTAGTTTCAGTAACTTCTTGAGTTACTTCAGAAACCGTCAATGAACCCTGTAAAAATAGTTTAACTATACTGTCCAAAAAATCATCTCGACCGTCCCAAAATGTGTAACCTTCAGTGCTTGATTCGACGATAAAATAGCCCAAGAGTAAAAAATTAAGTAGATTGACAATCTGTTCGGGAGTCAAATTACTAGATAAACCTTGTTTGGCGATCGCTTCTTCTAAATATTCGGCTACATAACGATTTGCCTCGCTCAAACCTTTTCCCAATGCCAAGCGATTTTCTCTTGGATAGTTTCCCGCCTCGCCGACAATCGAACGAACCAAATCGGGTGCTTTTTCTAAGGTTCTCAGGCTTTCTTGAGCGTATTCTTGCAAAAAATCCGCTACATTATCTTTGCTATTAGCCTGTGCCACTAAAGCATGAACCAATTTGGCAAATACCGCCGAATCTTCAATCACTGCTAAAAGCAAGCGGTACTTGTTACCAAAATTGCGAAATAAAGTTACTTCGTTGACTTGAGCGCGTTCGGCAACCGCTTTAGTAGTAGTTTCGGTCACACCTCTTTCTGCAAATAAATCTAAAGCAGCTTCAATTAAACGGGCTTTGGTGGACTTTCGGGAGGTGGACATTGATTACTGGCTATAACTTCAAAAATCTGTTGTAGATCGACCTGTAGTTAGACCGATTGTCTTAAGCTTAAACTTATTTTAAGCTCAATAATGTAAGTATCACTTGCAATAAAACGGAAAAATCTGCTACATTACCAAATGTAAGTGGCACTTGCAAAACTTATCCAAGATTATACGTATAAGCCTAGCGAGAGTCCTGTAGGTTCGACCTATCGCGATCGCCCCGAAATAGGGGTAATCGACACAGCTAAGGGAAGACTCTTTAGCTTCGTAACTTCAATATATTTTAGGACAAGTTATTAATGACACAGCAATTAATTGCTCCCAAAAGTGAGCCATCGGTTAAATCCAAAGAAAAAGAAGAACTCAGATTATCCTGGTTTAATATTGCATTTTTTGCAGCTGTCCACATTATTGCTTTGGCAGCCCCCTGGTTTTTCTCTTGGTCAGCATTAGGCGTGGCAATTTTTCTTCACTGGTTAACTGGTAGCATTGGTATCTGTTTGGCGTACCACCGCATCTTAACTCATCGCAGTCTGGAAGTACCCAAATGGTTAGAGCGTATTTTAGTTACCTGTGGCGCACTAGCTGTACAAGGTGGCCCTATTTTCTGGGTAGCAGGACACACCCTACACCACGCTCATACTGAAGATAATGAAAAAGACCCTTACTCGGCAAAAAAAGGTTTTTGGTGGAGTCATATGGGTTGGATGATGTACAAGCAAGACAGGTATTTCAACTACGATAAGTATAAGAAATATGCTTCTCGTGTCGATAGAGATCCTTACTATCGTTGGTTAGAAAAAAACTTTATCTTGTTACAAGTTGCTCTAGGTTTTTTATTGCTAGCTATTGGCGGTTGGTCTTGGGTAATCTACGGAATCTTTGTCAGAGCGGTAACTCTATGGCACTGTACTTGGTTCGTCAATAGTGCGACTCACTTCTGGGGTTACAAAAACTTTGAATGCGAGGATGGTTCGCTCAACCTCTGGTGGGTAGGTATCTTAGCTTATGGCGAAGGTTGGCATAACAACCACCACTTCCGACCCCGTGTAGCCAAAGCTGGTCAACGCTGGTGGGAAATTGATGTTACTTGGTGGGCAATTCAAGTATTACGCAGTTTAGGTTTAGCGAAAAAAGTGGTGATGTAATCATATTAGCTTCATCGATATAAGAAAGCGATCGCTCTTAATTCTAGGGCGATCGCTTTTTTGATTCTAATAAAAATAGCCAAAAATAACTTATTTTTTAATCAGACTGGGAAATTTCTCTGTTTTCTGTTCGATAGCATAGCTAGGGGAAAACTCAGCCAAAAGTTCGCGAAATTCTTTACCATCGATTGTTTCTCGCTCGATTAGAATATCGACGATGCGATCTACAGCCAAACGGTTTTCGCTAATAATCTTTTTAGCTTGTCCGTAACAGTTGAGGGCAATATTGCGAATCCGAATATCAATTTGAGAAGCTACTTCTTCAGAATATTCGTTGCGGTTACTAGAATCACCACCTAAAAATACAGGTTGTTCTTGCCCTTCTAAAGCCACTGGCCCCAAATCCGACATACCGAATTTAGTTACCATTTTACGAGCCAAAGAAGTCAGCATTTGAATATCTTGACCCGCACCTTGAGTCACTTCATCTCTGCCAAATACTATCTCTTCTGCTGCTCTTCCTCCCAAAGCGGTAGTAATTTGAGCCAGAATTTTCGCCTTACTTTCTAATCCCATTTCTTCGTCTGGAGTAAACCAGGTGAGTCCACCTGCACCACCCCTAGGAATAATAGTGACCTTTTCTACAGGATCGTGTCCGCGAGTCATGGTAGCGACGATCGCATGACCCACTTCGTGATAGGCAATCAATCTTTTATATTTACTATCCACTAGAGGGATGCCTTCCATTCCTGCCACAATGCGGTCTACAGCATCGTTAATTTCTAACATGGCGATTGCATCTTTATGTCTTCTGGCAGTTAGAATTGCTGCTTCGTTGAGGAGATTTGCCAAGTCTGCACCACTAAAACCAGGAGTACGACGAGCGATCGCCTCTAAAGATACTTCGGGAGCAATTTTTTTACCGCGAGCATGAACTTCTAAGATTCCCAATCTACCCTGCATATCGGGATAGTCTACCATTACCTGGCGATCGAAACGACCAGGACGCATCAAAGCTTTATCCAAGACATCGGGGCGGTTAGTCGCAGCAATAACGATAATGCCACTGTTCCCCTCAAACCCGTCCATTTCAGTAAGCAGTTGGTTGAGGGTTTGTTCGCGCTCGTCGTTACCGCCACCAATACCAGCACCCCGTTGACGACCTACCGCGTCAATCTCATCGATAAAAATCAGACAGGGAGCATTTTCTTTCGCTTTTTTAAATAGATCGCGGACGCGGGATGCACCCACACCGACGAACATTTCCACAAATTCCGAACCAGAGATGCTAAAAAATGGTACGCCAGCTTCACCAGCGATCGCTTTTGCCAACAAGGTTTTACCCGTTCCAGGAGGCCCAATTAATAATACCCCCCGAGGAATTTTTGCCCCAATAGCAGTAAATTTTTCTGGTTCTTTGAGAAAGGTAACGACTTCTTGCAGCTCTTCTTTAGCTTCTTCGATCCCAGCCACATCCTCAAACTGAATTCCTGTTTTTGCCTCCATTTGGAATTTTGCCTTCGAACGTCCAAAGCTCAACGCCTGACCAGAAGCACTAGCCGAGCGACGTACGATCATAATCAATCCAGACAGTAAGACAAAAAAGATCAGTAAATTGAGCAACACTCCTACAGTTGTCGAACGGTCTAGGGAAGTTTCGATCCGAAAGTCAACTTCTTTAGCCCTGATTTTCGGAATTAAATCCTGATTTTGCTCGAACAAAACTACCTCTTTTGGTAGTTCTTCTTTTGATTGCCCTTTGAGCGTTACGCTAGCTCGGTTGGTGGTTTCGTCGAGTTCGACTTTAGTAACCTCGTCGTTTTCTAACTTCTCTAAAAATTGGCTATAGCTGAGGTCGTTTTTTGACCTTTGCTGGGCTAACACGGGAGTTGCCAGAAATAGGGTTTGAACGATCATCCAGCCCGCAGCTAATCGACTTAGGGTCTTGCTTTTTTTTCTGTTTGATTTGTGGTTATCTCGCTGATAAACAGTGGTATTTAGTTGTATTTCTCCTCTAGTCTGGCAACTTTTTTTCATAGTTTAGTTGTTTGCTGGTATACGTCTAATATATAGATATATAAAACTCAAGAATAACTCCAGCCTAACTAAAAAAAAAGAGTTTTTGCTAGATTTGGTAGATTATATTGCTGACTAGATTGAACTTGGCTCTACATAACCAAGATCTATCTTCTACTAAGTAGTGCCAAAGGATTCACAATCCCCTTCTCCCTAGAATGAATCTCAAAATGTAGATGAGAACCCGTACTATAGCCCGTATTCCCCATTTCTGCTATTTGTTCGCCTTGGCTTACTTTTTGACCGAGACTGACCAAAATTCTATTGTTATGGGCATATAAGGTTACACTGCCATCTAGATGTCTGATTTTGACTAAATTGCCATAGCCACCACTATTCCATCCCGCGCTAATCACTTCTCCTGCTGCTGCTGCAAAAATTGGAGTACCAATAGGGCCGGCAATATCAATCCCCTTGTGTAATCTTCCCCAACGGTAGCCATAACCAGAAGTAAGTACTCCTTGAGCGGGCCAAGCATAACCATCAAAGGCATTTGGTAAGTATTCTTCTGAAGGAGGCAAAGGGGGTAACTGTAGTGAGATCGCTTCTGCTGAGATTGAGCTTCGATTTGGCTTGGGTTTGGAGATTACAGAGCTTATGAGATCGGGACTTTCGGGGGAGGAGTTTTGCTCGCCAGACTGCCTTTCTTGGCGATCGAGGTTTTCTAGTAGTGGCCAAGCAGATAAATCTGTCTTAGTATCGAGCTTTTTATTGTCCCGTTCTTGTCCGATCTGACTTCGATATTGAGAGCGCATTTGGTCGATTTCTGCTCTCAATTTGGCAAGGCGAGGGTCATTTGATGAGTCGGCTAAATTTTTAGCGGAACTATTTAGCTTTGCATCAGCTAGATATGTAGTTGGGACAGATTGTAAACTTGTTTGGTTAGCAGAGCTTTGAGGGAAATTGGTAGCGGTCAAAGAAACTTTTGCTTGACTTGTGGTACTAGCTGTCTTAAGTGTAGGACTCGTAGATGTGGTTAAGGGCAGTTTAAGCTGCTGGTCAACAAAAATAATGTTAGAGTTTTTGATGTTGTTCAGTTTAATCAGTTCCTCGCGGGATACATGATGCTGCTCGGCAATAAGATTAATTGTGTCTCCAGCTTTTACCCTGTAAGTCTTGAACTTAGCTGTAGCTGAAGAGGATTTAGCAGAAGACTTGGTATCAGGTTTAATTGACGTAACTTTTGTCGTCGAAAATTCTTTAGTTGATGAAGACTCTGCCTGACTCAAATATACTGGAGCAAGATCCCGAGCGAAACTTCCACCCATGGCATCTTGGTGCAGTATATTTTGCGATTGTTGATGATTTTCCGCAGTTGTGGCTAAATTTCTTAAAGGAGCGGTAATCATGCTGAAAATACGCGGTAGAAACCCAGAGGGGCGATCGCTCTCCTGACGACGC
This sequence comes from Pleurocapsa sp. MO_226.B13, assembly GCA_030064795.1. The sequence continues at coordinate 16,742 of JASJEI010000322.1, forward strand.
TGAAAACCGTCGAGGGTTTTCTGTGAAAAACTAGAATGACTGGCAGTAAATTCTTCGCTGTTTGTTTGTGGGTTTGAATCAACAGCAGATACTGCTTGATTGGAGTTGAGCAAACAAATCGCTGCCGTAGCCAGAGAAATAGTCAGTCTTAGGTTTAAACGGGATTGAGTTGCGGATTTAACGGCGTGGGAGGAGTTTAAATCTTGCTCTCTGGGAGATAAAGCATTGTCTTGCAACATAAGAATTAGTCGTGTAGGTTTTGGTGGATGATGTTTTCTAGTTGGCTGCTCCAAAACTTTAGGTTATGGGCAAAATTCAATAAATTTGGGGAATTTATCGATTTATTTGACAATTTTGGCGATTGACTTTACAAAAGTTTGTAAACAGAACTTATCTATTTGTTTTTACTTATTTTTATGGCAGATTATCTTAAAACCAAACTTTAAACAAGTCTCAAATAAGCAAAATTAACTCAAAATCAAAAAATTAACTGAAATTGTCAACTGATTAACTTATTAAGCTCTGATTCTGTTTGGCTATATATGATACTACACAAGTGCGATCGATGCTGCTATGCCGCGATCGCCAACAAGAGCGGGATAGTATTTTCTCTCGCTAATAGTTATTTTGGATGTAGTTTACTAATGGAATATTAAGATCGCAAACAAACAATGACTCTCAGCAAACAGGTAGTTTTAATTACTGGGGCATCTAGCGGTATTGGTTCGGCTTTAGCAAAAGTTTTAGCCGTTCAATATTCTGGTATTCGGTTAGTTTTGACAGCTCGCAATCGAGTAGAATTAGAACGGGTCGCCACTAGCTGTCGCGAGCATCAGGCAGAGGTGATAGTAATTCCTACGGACTTGGCTGAGATCCAACAGGTAAAGTCTTTGGCACAGCAGGCAATTACTCATTATGGACGGGTTGATATTTTGGTCAATAATGCAGGTTATGGACAAATGGGTCCTGTGGAATTGATTCCCCCCGCCGCCGCCGCAGCACAAATGGCGGTGAATTTTCATGCACCTTTAATCTTGACCCAAGAACTAATTCCAAATATGCGATCGCAAGGTGGCGGTAAGATTATTAACGTTAGTTCCCTTGGAGGTAGAATTCCGTTTCCCACAGCAGGTATGTATAGTTGTTCTAAATTTGCCCTCGAAGCTCTCAGTGATGTGTTGCGGATGGAACTAAAAGCTTTCAAGATTAAAGTCAGCGTCATCGAACCAGGGCCAGTAATTACAGACTTTTTTCGAGTGGCCTGGCAAAAAGTCCAAGAAACGATCCCCGACTACGAGCGCACGCCCTACGCACCTGTGTTTAAAAATATCGAAGCTGTCGATCGGCAATTAGACTTGTTGGGTTGGAGTGCCGAGAAAACCGCCAGAGCGATCGCCAAAGTCATGGCAAAATCTAATCCCAAACCCCGCTATATCTTGGCTACGGGGGGAAACACGCTAGTTTTCTTAATGAATAAAGTCTTTCCCACCTGGGTGCGAGATGAATTTTGGCAACGCTTTTATGGAATAGACAAAATCTAAAAATTAAAAATTAATTTTATGTATGGGATAGTAGAGACGTAGCATGCTACGTCTCTACAGGGTTTAACAATTTAACCAACAAGTATTCCATGTAAACAGGATTTGGTATGATTTCCTATTTTGACCAGTGTCTCAAACATTTAAGCTTGAGGCGTAATTTTTTCAATGTTTGCGATCGCCAGTTCCCAATCATACCTGATTAGTTTTAAATTTTTACCTTTGACTTCTTAGACTAAATCCGATTGCCTGATGAGTTGATTTTCAAGCATAAACTTTAGTTTCAGTCTTTTCTGCTAAATTTGACTCAGATTGGATCGGTGTCTGAACCAGTAAGATCGAGCAGGGAGCGTGATGAACCACATAGTTGCTGACGCTACCGAGAAGTATTTCTTTCAAGCCCGAATGTCCTCGCCGACCAATGACGATCATATCTGCATGACAAGAGCGGGCAAAGTCACAGATAGTCGAACTGGGATGACCGGTAATCTGGCTAAATTCAGCGTCTACTCCAGCTGCGATCGCCTTTTTGGTAAACGAACGCAGTAATTTTATGCCTTTTCGTTCAAAATCTGACCATTCTTTGCCATAAATTTCATTTGCCCGACGCACGATCTTAGGGTCGAGATGAATACAGCGGTCTCTGTGTTGCACGAAGTAAGGAGACATCATCGGACTGTCCTCTTCTTGGCTCGATAAAACGTGCAGTATGATTAAACTCGATCCCTCGGCTTTCGCCAAGGATAAGGCTTTATCAAATACTTGTTTGTTAGCTGCTGAATGGTCAATTGCTACTAATATCTTGTCGTACATTGCACTTCACTTGGGTTATTAATGGTTAACACCTCGATTGGATAAGCCGAGGAAACCAAGTCTTCGACTTGCTTCGCAACCGGCATCCTTTTCGGTCACCCGTACACATTCGTGAAACGAAGGTGCCTGGGAGTAACCGTTGGTCAATTAATTACTTAGCAGTCAGTTTCTCCTGGTCGTTTGCTTGATGAGAAGATGTTTGCTGGGTTGGGTAATCTACACTAGAACGTACAATTAAAACCGAACAGGGTGCATGATGGGTGACATAATTACTGACACTACCCAGAAACATCTCTTTGAGACCTCTTAGTCCTCGACTGCCAACTATCACTACATCCGCCGACCAGTTTTCAGCTAGTTCGCAAATTATTCGTCCTGGATTTCCAGTTAATTGGGTGTATTCTGTATCTACTCCTGCCTCTATCGCCTCTTGAGTTAAACTTTGTAAAAAATTTAACCCCCACTGCCTATGTTCCTCTAATTGTTTTTGATAGACATCATATTCATGGTCGTCCACGATTGGATAGTAAGCATAGGTAGGTAAGATTGGATAATCTGCTTCGCTTTTAGACAAAATGTGCAGCAGCATTAGGGTTGCACCTGTAGCTTGAGCTAATGATAATGCCGAATCGAAGACAGATTTACTATTTTCTGAACGGTCTACTGCTACTAATATTTGTTTAATCATGGCAGATACCTCTTGCTTGCGACTAGAGAAACGTCCGATCTCGCTAGGGATTTCTGCCAGAGAACAAAGGTACTTGTTAGTTTGGTTTGGAGAATTGCTAGTGGCAGATTGGCGGTTACGACCATAAATCTTAGTTCCTCATTTAACTTTTACCTCTTTACACTTCTTGTCTAAGTGCTGGTTTGAGGTTGATAGTTATGTTGTAGATTAATAATTTGAGGAAGTTGTGAAGATGTTCTAGACCCGATCTAAAGTACTATTTGAACGAGCTATTTAATTACCAATCAACGCAGATATTAATTGTATTTAGCAGCAAAAAATACAAAATTAATCTTAAATATGTGGTATTGAGAGCAATTTATTTTAGATCTTGTCAGAAAGAACTCTAAACTTTGTCGAACCAGTAGTCTCTCAGACCGAATCAAAATAGCAGGACAAATCGTATTACACTCTAAGTAAAACTATAACAATACTTACTGTTGTTCGATCTTAATTAATACTAAGATTAATAAATTTTTAAACGGTAATGAAATTAGCTTTCTATTATTTACTAGCTTTAGCTTTGATCGTTACGGTCTTTCTCTTACTAAGCTTAACTGTTTGGAAGCAAGATTGGAAGAGATTATGTCTCAGGCTCGTCAGACACAATTTAGCTTTAAGCTCATCCCACCCATAAATGAGGTGGGATTTCATGTCAGTTAGGGGTTCGGGGTTCGCTCTTTGTACATCTCACCACTAACTACTGACAAAAATACGCGGTTTGGGCGACTTATCCGACCATCCCAATCGCGATCGGGGGCGAACCCCGTCGCCTCTGTAAA
>JASJEI010000323.1 GCA_030064795.1 Pleurocapsa sp. MO_226.B13
AAATTCGGCCAACATCGGCTTCATCAAGGGAGAATGGAAAGCGTGAGAAACCTGTAGTTGTTTGCTCTTGATGCCACGAGTGGTTAAATCGGTCACGATCGCACTCAAGTCATCGCGATGACCAGAAACCACGACATTACGCGCACCGTTGAGGGCAGCGATTGCCACCCGCTGGCGGTAGGGTTGAATTGCCTCGGTGACTGGATCGGGGTCGGTCATTAAGGCATACATTGCCCCATCCTTGGGTAGAGCCTGCATCAGACGCGCCCTAATCGCCACCAGCTTCAGGGCAGATTCGAGACTAAACACCCCAGCAATAGTGGCAGCAACATATTCACCCAAACTGTGACCCATCACGACCGTGGGACGCACCCCCCAACTCAGCCAGAGTTGAGCGAGGGCGTATTCGAGGGCAAACAGAGCTGGTTGAGTATAGGCGGTTTGGTGGAGGGGGGAGTGACCATTCTCAGAAACTGCGGGATAGAGAATTTCTCGTAGCGGTTTGTCCAGTTCGAGACCCAAGATGGCTTCGCAGCGGTCTAGAGTTTGTCGGAAACAAGGGGAAGTTTGGTAAAGTTGCCGTCCCATACCGATGTATTGCGAACCCTGTCCTGTAAACAGAAAGGCGAGCTTAGGAGATTTACGCCTGCGAACCTGTCCCGATACTAACTGGGGTATTTCTTTCTTCTCGCTGAAAGCGTTTAGCTGTTCGTACAACTGCGTTTTCGATTCGGTGACGATGCTCAGGCGATGCTGAAAATGTTCTCTTCCCGTGTTGGCGGTAAAGCAAAGATTTTCTAAAGATTCCTCTGGATGAGATGCTAAAAAATTACTATACCTTTGTGTCAACTTCATCAAAGCAGGCTCGCTTTTTGCCGAGAGGTTGAGTATCTGTAGAGGACGCTCGACTTCCTGAGTTTTTGGTGTTGGCAATGGAGCTTCTTCTAGAATTACATGACAATTAGTCCCGCCAAAGCTAAAAGCACTTACTCCAGCCAAGCGTTTTGTATCGCTCGACCAAGGCTGATGTTCGGTGGGTATATATAGAGGTACTTCTTTTATAGAAATATAGGGATTGAGTTGCTTGAGGTGTAGATGGGGAGCAATCTCGCGATGTTGCAGTTGTAAAACCAGCTTAATTAGACCAGCCATTCCTGCTGCTGATTCTAAATGACCGATGTTGGTTTTGACCGAACCAATTCCACAGGGTCGATTTGGGTCGCGATTTTTGCCGAACAAGGCTTTGAGAGATTTGACCTCAATTGGGTCTCCCAAAGCAGTTCCAGTACCGTGAGCTTCAATATAGCTAATTTGTTCTGGTTCTACTCCTGCGTTTTTAAGAGCTTTACGGATTACCGCTTGCTGAGAAGGTCCGTTGGGAGCGGTTATGCCATTGCTAGTGCCATCTTGGTTAATTGCCGAGCCTCTAATAATCGCCCGAATATTATCTCCATCTTTGAGGGCATCTGCAAGACGCTTGAGTAGCACCACACCGCAACCCTCTCCGCGCACATAGCCATCGGCAGCAGCATCAAAAGTTTTACAGCGACCGTCAGCAGCCATCATCCGTGCCTGAGAGAAGGTAATAGTTGGCTCTGGAGAGAGCATGAGGTTAACTCCCCCTACCAAACAGAGATTTGATTCTCCATACTGTAAACTCTGACAAGCTAAGTGTACGGCTACTAAAGATGAAGAACAAGCAGTATTAAGAGTCATACTCGGTCCACGCAGATCGAGTAAATAGGATAAGCGGTTGGCAGCAATGCTAGATGAAGTACCAATGCCACTGTAGGGATTGAGGCGATCGCGTTCTTTAAAAAGCATCCTATGATAGTCTATATTAGTAAGACCGACAAATACACCAGTTTGGCTACCCGCAAGTTCGGATGGCACAATTCCAGCGTTTTCTAAAGCTTCCCAGGCTACTTCCAAGATCAGTCGATGTTGGGGGTCTATCTGCTCTGCCTCGCGGGGTGAAATCCCAAAGAAGCTCGGTTCAAACCGATCTACCTGCTCTAAAAATCCTCCCCATTTAGTGTTCATTTTTCCCGATTTACCTGGCTGCGGATCGTATAGAGCGTCTACGTTCCATCTTTGAAGGGGAACTTCAGTTATGGCATCTACTCCGTTGCGTAATAAATGCCAAAATTCTTCTGGATTCTGAGTCTGGGGAAAACGACAGCCAGTGCCGATAATTGCGATGGGTTCCATGCCAAACCTGCTTAGTGGATGATACTGCTACAAATTTTTGGGGTTGCGATCGTTGGAGTTGCTGTTAGCTAACGGCAAGTCTCGAAAATTGCTTGAAGGTTTTAATGTTGTTTTGGATTGCTTTGCTGATGTCGCCCCCTGATTCCATAAGTTTCATGTCGCGATTGACAGACCAAAGATAGTCAAAATCGTCGAAAAAGTTTCTAAAAGCAGTAAGCAGATGCTGGTGATTCTTCATCGCTAGATAAAAACCTTCATGTTCGCTACAAAAGCATTGCTGCATCCAATGGAGTGCTTCTGGTTGAGACATTCCAAATAACGGAGACTGTAATAGTTCGTAAGTAAAGGTCATTAAAAAGCGATCGTCTTTTAAATAACGATGGGGGAAGACACCAGAAAGTCCGCTAAAGCTTGCTTGTTGCACCATATAAATCGACATATTGGCGATAAATTTTTCATATGCCGTTGGCTGGGAGAAGTCCTTGTACATATCCTTAGATAAGACCCTTGACATCGTTGTATGATAAGCTTCATCTAAGTGATGGTAATAAGAAACTGCGGTGGGAGCGGGGATGAATTCTCCTTGTTTTTCTAGTTTTCGGTAGTACTTGACGAGAGGATATTCCATACCCTTGAGTAGTATATTGCCCATCATGCGTGCTGCATAATATTGACAAGCCAAAAAAGGCGAACCTGCTCCCCAATTAAAGGTAAAGAAACCTTGGTAAGAAGTGGAAATACCTCGTCCTAAAATTCCTTTGGTAGGTGTGGTGACAACAAATTTTTCTTGCTCTTCCAATTGTTTTAAATAGGAGGAATAATATGCCTTTTTACTTTTGAGCATATTTTTAGCTAAAAAACGCAAGGCGTAGTATTGAGATGTCACCCACGAATTGTGACCCAAATTTGATTTATAGGAATGAGATTTCTGCAAGTTTTGCAGTGGTTTTCTGCCAATTAAAGCTGTGGCTATCATCAATCCCATTTTACGAAAGGCATGAACGTGAGAATATTCCTGCTCGGTTTCGAGATCTAGTTCTTGGCAAACCGTATCGTAACCACCAATAGCTTTAAAAACGCTAGAGGTAATCTGATTAAAAGCAATGGTCTCGGTTTCTGTTTCAGCAGTGTAATTATATTTGGTAAACCAATGCAGGTGATTTAGAGCAATTTTTTGAGAGGGAGAAGCAGCTTCGTAAACTGGAGTGCCATAGAGCAGAGAATGTTCTGGCTGACTCCAATAATGATTACTATTATCGCTATATTTGAAGTTTCGATCCAGTAACTCTATATTTTCGGTGTAGTCTGAATCAGTGTTGCTGCGATAAGTAAGATCGATTACTTTCAGGTGTTTATGTTTGCGTTTTTCAGCTACGGTTGTAGACTTGGAGATGGTTGTTGAATTGTTAATGGTATCTACCATGACTTAATTTTTGGAGAATAATATTGATTTGACCTTCGCCATCGAAGCGAACTTGAGGATCTTGAGGATATCTAGAATTCCTCAGCTATATATCTGGTTAAAGCTTTGATGGTAGGGTAGTCGTAGACTAGGGTGGGATCGAGTTCTACTTTTAGCCAATCCTCTAAGTCGCCAGTCATCCCGACTACTGCTGAAGAATCAAGACCGTAGCGATCGAAGGGAGTGGTAATATCGATCTCATCGGGATCGACTTCTAACAATTGAGCCAGATAGGAAATCATCCAAGTTTGAATCTCTGCTGTGGTTGGCAGTTTGTCGATCTCGGTTTCGGTAGGCAAATCATGCTTCTGTAGGATAGAAGGTTGATTAGCAATTGAAAATTCGTGAAGTTCCATTTTCTCAACTTCCATAAATTAGTAATTGATTTTGAAAAAGTAGATTGAAAGCTCGGTCTTAGGAAGCTTACTTAAGAAACCAGCGAAAATTTAGCGTAAATATTGCGATCGCTGTTCTTGTGACTACTGAATCTTTTTGGATTCGATTGCAGCCGCTTTGGGAGTCTTGACATTCCAGACCAACCCGACTGCTTCGAGAGTACGAATTAGCCAAGCACTAAGATCGAGTTGCCACCACTTGAGTCCAACAATTGCCGAGTTGGGAAAAGCATGATGGTTGTTGTGCCACGACTGACCAAAAGTGGGTATTGCTAGCCAGATATTATTGGTACTGCGATCGCCTGTATCAAAAGGACGGCTGCCATAAAGGTGACAGATCGAATTAATACTCCAGATAGATTGATGTACTAAGAAGATGCGGACAAGACCTCCCCAAAGTAAACCTTGCCAAACTCCACTCCAAGTCTTAGTTATTAATCCTCCTAAAATTGCGGGAATGACTAAACCCAAAATCACCCAAACTATTTGTAGCCGATTGATCTTGGCGATAATTGGGTCTCGCAGCAAGTCTTTAGCAAAAAGCATAGAATTGGTAATTTCTCCTTGTAAAATCCAGCCAACGTGAGCGTGCCATAGTCCCCGTAATTGTCCGTTGATACCATCACCGTGTAAATGAGGAGAATGTGTGTCTCCAGAGCGATCGGTATATTGATGATGGCGACGATGATGAGCTACCCAATAGACAACTCCACCACCTGCTCCCATAGAGCCGAGGATCGCCAGTATAATTCTGATGACAGTATTGGTTTGGAAAGCATGATGAGAGAAGTAGCGATGAAAACCTACTTCCAGTCCGATTGTGGTCAAAGTAAACATACTCACCAAAAGTCCGAGTTCCCAGGCACTAATTCCAGACCGATATAGCAATCCAAGTCCAATCAAAGCACTGATTGTAGGTATCAATACAATCAAAAAGCTCAATTTTTTGTAAGCATCTTGCAAATATTTATTTTCAATGGTGATATCCATGATCGGTTCATCAGAAAAAATTATTGGACTATAGCTTTTTTGGACTCGATAGCAGCAGCAGAGGGGGCTTTGACATCCCAGACTAAACCAACTGCTTCTAAGGTACGAATAATCCAGGCACTAGGATCGAGTTGCCACCAACGTAGTCCTACAATTGCTGAGTTAGTAAAAGCATGATGATTGTTATGCCACGCCATTCCCATTGTTGGTATTGCCAGCCAAATATTATTAGTACTACGATCGCCTGTATTAAATGGACGATTACCAAAAAGATGACAAACAGAAGTGACACTCCAGAAAACATGGTGTACCACAAACACCCGAATAAATCCACCCCATAATAATCCTTGTAAGACTCCCATCCAAGTCCCAGTTAAAATTCCTCCCAAAGTAGCAGGAATAGAGAATCCTAAGATTACCCAAAATAGATACAGTTGATTTACTTTGACAATAATTGGATCGCGCAACAAGTCTTTTGACAAAAGCACGTTGGGAAATTCACTCTCAAAAAACCAGCCGATATGTGCGTGCCATAAGCCGCGAACCCCACTAAGCTCTTCTCCCTTAGCATTGACATGAGGTGAATGAGGATCGCCTGGGCGATCGCTACCCTGGTGATGACCTCGGTGATGACTTACCCAGTGGACAATGTGACCCACAGCAGCCATAGAGCCGAGAATAGCGAGTAAGACTCTTATAGCAGTATTAGTTTGGAAGGCGCAGTGAGCAAAGTGGCGATGAAACCCCATTTCCAGACCTAAAGTAGTTAAGACATACATACCTACTAATAACCATAGTGCTATAGGGTCGATGCCCGTGTAAGGGATTAAGCCAACTGTAACCAGCAAGCCAAACAAAGGAATTAAAACAGCTGCCCAACTAAAATTGCTTTGTATTTTTTTTAAGCGGGCATTGGCCATTGTCATTCTAATTCGTTGCTGGGAATCAGTTTCAAGCTCGGGTTGCTTTTTTTTATCTGACTGTACTGACATCGTTCTTTTCATAATAATTTAGATTGACTGTATCAGGAGCTTAAAATGTCTTCATCTTGATTGGAGTTTTCTTCTAGATCTGGTATTTCATACTGGAGAATGTAGTTTATAACTTCCGATTCATTGCGCCCTGTTTTGAATAAACGTTTGACAAAATCTAAGCAATAAACTTGATAATCACTCCAATGAGTTTGTTTAGGTATGTATTGAAATCTTTCTCTCCAGCTAACAACTAATACATTGACGTATTTGTGGAAGGTTGCTTCACTGATATTGAGTTTTTTTTTGGCTTCTGAGCGACTAAAAAACCTAACTTTCTTGCCACTTTTTGGGTCGGTAGCCCACATTAATTGTTCCCCTTTAAACATTGAAAGTTAACTGTGGTAGAGGTGGGCATAAATAAACCCACGCTCGATCGAATTTAAAAGCCTACGATCTCTAATTTGCTACCTCGACAGACTTAAATTTTAAATCTAAGCGATCGGGAAAGATTAAAGATTGTTGTGGGGATGTCAGCTAAAGTGCTATCTGTTTCTCTTTTTTTTGGTATCTAGAATTATGGTTCGAGATAATCTCTACCCTATTCTGCTAAATATCTGATTCCGCACTTCCTAGTTCCGCGCAATAGTTGCAATCAAATCCTAGTTCGTTTCGAGTATTATGCTTTACCCCAAACAATCGAATCTTTTTCTTAACTCAATCTTCTTTACTTTGCTGATTATATTTAAACTTAGTTCTTCAATTTTGTCTGTATAAAAAATCTACATTCTTAAATTTCTCGGTAATACTAAACTTACCACCGCAACTTCAATCAACTTTTTCGCTTATTGAGTATTACGATCGAAATCAGAGGCGATTTTAACCGCTGCACGACCTTTGAGTTTCGCTTCTGCTGCGGTGATAGAGATGCTATCGAAGTCAAACGGAATTCCCGAAAAGTCAATAATACTGTAGCGATATCGTCGATCGCTAGAACGATAAATTAGCAAAGTATAGCCATCAATTACAATTACATCTTGGATTTTCATCGCACACTCCAGTACTAAAAAATTACTCAACACTGTTGTTTTCAAGCAAACTTAATAAAAGTTATTAATTACTGAAATTAAACTTATAGCGAATTAGAGCGCGAGCGATCGCCAGCTATAAATATAGAAAAAGCCCAATAAATTTTTAACTATGTAGTCATTTTGAGCTTATTTTCTAGGTAAAAATACGATGTTATTTCAATCGAAGATCGCTTATAATTAGATACTGGTTTAGCTCAATAAATTACACTGTTAATCCAAACACATTTTGTAGCTTAATCAATTGTTAATCAAGAAGTATTTTTAGTATTTTTTCGCTCTATTCACTTCGATCGAAAGAAACAACAAGACAATTTAATTAAACCAACCAACTAAAATTAAAAACATTAGAGATGAAATTAGAGCCAATGAATCAACACCACTACAACTATTCCCAAATCTATATTCAGATTTATTGTACTCTGTTAGCCAAGTCAGAAACTTCTGGATTTATTCAGTCAGCTCCTTCTACTCAAGATCGAGACAAAGCAAATGCGATCGCTAAACTGGCGGGCATTCACACCGATACAATTATCGAATATCTGATGACAGCTTCTGCCCAAGAATCACAACCAGCTCAAAGTTGAGTCGGGTTTTACTGCGTCTTGGTTATGTCTTATTGATTAATTCGTGCCTTGCAGGAGAGATCTAGGCGATCGGACTGACTGAATTTAATCTGGAATACTTTAAAGCTTGCTACATATAGGTAGAGGATCGGGGTTAGCAGAGGAAGATAACTAACTCCGAATTCAGAACTATTGTGTAGCATTAATTTTTGTATTTGATATAATTTTAGCGGGGATTAATTAAATACTTTACATCAACTAGCGGACGTTCTCCTGAAAGCCACCTTTTAGCAATAGTTGCAGCTAGCTTTTTCACTCGCCTAGATGGATTATTTTTCAAATAAGCTCTCATCGTTTGCGGTTCTAAACATAACTCTTCGGCTGCCTGTTCGTGAGTCAGACCAAAAGCCAGACGAAAATCTAAAGGATGTAATTCATCGAGTTCATCTAGCCGACTAATAAGCTGATTAGTATCAATTTGACAGTCGTTTTTATTAGTTACGATCACTTTCATGTACCTCTTTAGATTAAGTAGTTTACAGATTTGAATTATATTTACTAGGTTGTAGTTTCTCTAATAGAGACTCAGTTTTAGTCCACAAATGCACGAATTCAGCTTTGCCAGAAGGATTTTCACTCCAATCTGCAACCACATTCAAGCTGCCCGCTTCAAAACCAGCTCGACAAGCGTAACGGCGAATCTTACCGCTAGAAGTCTTAGGGATACTTCCCGTTTTCACTAACACTGTGGCATAAACTTCTAAGCCATGTTGACCTGCGACCGCCTGACGTATTTCTCCCACTACTGCTTTGGTATCAAGGCGACGTAGGTAAGAGCGTTCTACCTCTTGAACTACTACCAACCGTTCTTGACCTTTTACCTCTACTGAAAAAGCTGCACCACAACCAGGTCGCAATGCTGGATGACTGTTTTCCACTGTCCTTTCGATGTCCGTGGGATAGTGGTTTTGTCCCCGAATGATAATTACATCTTTAATGCGACCTGTAATGTATAGTTCATTTTGACTAACAAACCCCAAATCTCCCGTGCGCAGAAATGGTCCTTTGTCTGTATCGGTAAGATAAGCTCGAAATGTCTGTTCTGTTTCTTGGGGTTGCTGCCAATATCCTTGGGCGACCGACGCTCCAGCAACCCAAATCTCTCCGACTTGTTCCTCAGCGCACTCGGTTTTGGTTTCTGGATCGACCACGATGACCATTTGATCCCTTAAGCTCTGACCGCAGCCTACAATAGTACGACTGTCCTCAGTTGCTGGTTTAGACTCGGTAATCTGGTTTCGCGCCAGAGAGCTAGCTTTTACCGATCGCAGCACTGGAGCAGCGGTTTTTGAGCCACCCGAAATAATCAAGGTGGTTTCTGCCATCCCGTAGCAAGGATAGAAAGCTTCGCGTCGGAAACCGCAGGGAGCAAAGGTAGTAGCAAAATATTCGATGGTTTCCGCTCGTACTGGCTCGGCACCAGTAAACGCCACTTCCCAACTACTTAAGTCCAGACTGGCAAGCTGTGTCTCGGTGATTTTGCGAGCGCACAGTTGATAAGCAAAATCTGGTCCGCCACTGGTGGTTGCTCGATAGCGAGAAACGGCTTCTAGCCAACGCCAGGGTTTTTGCAGAAAGTCTACTGAGGACATCAAAGTGACCTCAAACCCACCGTAGAGCGGTTGCAGTACTCCACCAATTAATCCCATATCGTGATAAGGTGGCAGCCAGATGACTCCTTTACTATCGGGTCGATGACCGAAACACCGATAGATGGCATCGAGATTATGCCAGAGGTTGCCGTGACTTACCATCACGCCTTTAGGAGTTCCTGTCGATCCCGAAGTATACTGTAGCAATGCCAAACTATCACTATCGATAGAGGGCTGTTCCCAGCCCAAATCAGGTGGAGAGGAAAGGTTATCTGTTGCCACCCAGGGTAGTATTACTAGATCGTAGTTGTTGTTAATGCGATTTTGGAGGTTAGCGACTAGAGTACTAGTAGTTAGAACGACCGAGGCTTGAGCGTTGGTGACAATTGCTTGGAGTCGCGAAAGATTTTGATTGCGTCTCGGCGGATATGCTGGCACGGCAATGATACCTGCATACCAGCATCCGAATATACCGACCACAAATTCTAGTCCTGGTGGATACAGTAATAATGCACGACTACCTGGGGGATGTTTTTGCCGTAGCTGACTAGCTACAGCTCGCGCTCTGCGGTCTAGTTCTCCATAAGTTAGTTTTCCCGATTCGGTTTCGCCATGGCGCAGATAAGTGTAAGCCGTTTTTTCTGGCTGAAATTCGGCTCTATAACTTAACATCTCTGCGATTGTTTTGATGTGACTTTTTTTCTCCGACCATTCTTCGATCGCAACAGTCATTTTATTCTCCTTAATTTCAAATCTTCAAATATTTGAGTATTGCTGTCGTTGGCAAATAACAGGATTTGACTAGAGAGCAAGCATATTTTTAGCAATTTAGGCTACAGTAGTCAGATTGCCTAAATAATCTTTGAGATGATCGTCGTTATCGTAGGAAAGTCCGACTAGAGGTAAATCCTGGAGAGCGAAAGCTTCGACTTCAGTAATTTCTTGTTTGTCCTGAATTTTAATTTCTCCTTGTACCTCTGCTTCGACTACAACACAGATGGAATGAACTCGCGGATCTCGATCTGGTTTGGAATATACTCCTACCAAGCGCGAAATACGCACTAATTCTAACCCCGTCTCTTCTAGTAGCTCTCGCCGAACCGTAGCAGTAATTTCTTCGCCCCATTCAACCATACCGCCTGGTAAAGCCCAAAGTCCAGTATCATGTCGTCGAGCTAGGACAATCCGACCGTCGCCCAAGACAGGTATGATATTAGTACCAGTTACAGGATGCCGAAATATCAGACCTATTACTGACTTTGTAAAGTATTGTAAGCGGGCGATAAAATTACCAATCTCTACAATAGGCTTGGCTATTCTTCCTCGAAAGCGATTGAGTGGGGTTCTGCCGTGCTTCGATTCGATCGTATTACTGCTCATTTTCAAAATTAGCTAAGAATGAATTAACTTTACCGATTTCGGTCAAAATTTGAACTATAGAGGGATATTTTGAGACCAGCTCTTAATTGATAGAGAAATATCGGTCGCTCTGTAAAAATATGGCTCTTGTTTTACTCACCACCAGTTTAAGAATTGCCATATAAAACCATTTTTAAGTCATCGGTACACCGCCACGTCCGTCATAAACGCCTGAAACGGACATCTCACGTTTCCGAGGTCTCCTCGGAAACCGTGTCCTCATAAATTCAGGCGACGCGGACTTGTGAAACGGAGCAGCGACCCCGCGTCTATCACGGATACACTCAATGCGATATACCACAAGGGTACAATGTCCGAAGGTGTATCCTTTAGGACAAGTGCAAGCCGCGACCCATTTCGGCGTAAGACGTTTATCCCCGAATGGGGGTTTATGCCCGAATGGGTGCAAGGGAACGCGCTGCGATGCGGTTGCCTGCGATGTGATTAGGGGCTGTCCTGGTCGGTCTCCGACCGGGCTTGTATGCCCCGTCGCCTTCCGCGGTCAAAAATGACCCGACCACAACTAAACTTAGTGTCAGCAAGACATCATCGGACTGAAGATGCATGGCGATAATTGCTCTTACAAAAAAGATAATGTCCAGCAGCATTTTTTTGCTGATATTTGTTACCAAAACTAAGTTAGTGAAAGCTTAAAGAAAGTCTATGGTCTACAATCTCATGTGGTTATACTAGTATTTTTCCTTTAAATAGAGAAATTTTACTAAGTATCTTACCAGATTTATACTCGATTTAAGTTTAAAACTATTTTCTTAATCTTGTCAGTTGAAAAAATCAACTTTGATTAAAAAATCTTGCTATATTAGCATCGGCAAAGTATGCTCAAGACTAGCAGATACCTTCTAGAACGCTCGAACCATAACGCTTTTGCTTTGAAGATCGAGCTATTATTTACCCAAAGATTTGCGATCGCTAATTTGAGGAGGTCATGAAATTATTTCACTACCTCCATCTCTAATTACAGTGATTTTCAATTTGGTAGCTCTTCCCTCTAAGTTGAGTGGTCGTAGTTTCGAGATTTCCTCAAAACGCCGATCGCGAGCCTGATTTCACTTTAATTCTTTTTTGGCTTGCTTATTAGTCCACTGTTCCCATCGAGCGATCGCCCGACTAATTAGATGAGGCTCGTTGTCTCCAGCTAGGCAGATACGACCCATTCTCTCGCAAGTTATGAGAATTTCGCCATGTCTGATAAAAGGTGCCAAGACAAAATTGCCTCTGCTAGTATAGTGATTGATAAAGAAAGAGACAATTCCTTCTATTCCCTCTATTTCTGACGGTTTAATAGGTTTATCAATCGATTGACTGGAAAATACTGCAATATAAAAATTATCGATTAAAAACTCGAATTTAAAAGGCATCCGCTGGCGCGTACAAAAATTGTAGATTCCATTCTCTTCAACAATTACAACAACAACGCGAGCCTTATCTATTGAGTAGTTGTGATTCCAGCCTAAAGAGGGGGTGACTATTGCCAGAGCCACCTCAGATGGAACAAAACCAACAAATTTGTCGCAAGAAGTATCTTCACAGTAAACTATGTGCCTCTCCAAAAGCCACTTATCGCCAATTTGAACGCTAGGCATATTATCTAGACCGTTAAATGTACAGTAAACTCTACCCTAAATTTATGTCTTTCCTAAAGTTAGAAATCAATAGATATAGATATAGACATAGATTTAGTTGATTAATAATTATGAAGAAAATATACGGTAAGCTAGATTTTTAAAAAAATCACCGCTTCACAATCGTGCTTATTATGAATAAATTATCGCAAAGCGATCGTTTTTTGGGACTTTTAAACTAATTTTTGGCTAGCTCAAATAAGATTTATAAATCAATACTACTATCTGTATAGATAAATAAATGTTGAATCGATCGACAATTTAAAAAAATATAAAACAACTTGCTTTTAAATCTAGTTTAAAATCATCTGACAGCTTAATTTAATTATTTAATTTGAGCGCATCCCAGTTATGTAATAAGTAGAAAGACTCAGTGAAATTAAGAAAGCAAATAATTATCCTGGAAGGATAATCAGGGTAGTGAAAATGAAGGCTGACAAACTAACAAAGATCCAAGAACACGCAAATGCGATCGCAGAATTGTTATACTCAGAAACCGCTCCGCCTTAATCGGGTTGAATCTCTCTTATGGAAAGGTGATATCAATCGGGCTATCCAAGAGTTTTCGGACTGGAAACACGACAATGTTGAACGATTCATAAATTACCTCAATGAACATCGAGAGAGAATTATCAACTACGATTATTTTTACAGCGAAGCTATTTCTATTGGTTCTGGGGCAATTGAATCTACTATTAAACAGATTGGAAGAAGAATTAAGATTTCTGGCGCGCAATGGAAAACTGAGAATGTGCCTCAAGTTCTTCGACACCGATGCGCCTATTTGAATGGCTATTTTTATATCTGATTTTCAATAAGCATCTTTACTCATTGCACAACTGGGATGCACTCATTTAATTTCACTAGAGTCGATTTTTTCTACAGACAAAACTGGTTATCTAGGTAAAAATTGGTTTATTTGGATAACCTACCATATTGGTCGAGGGAATAAGAGCTATTAAAAATCATTTTCTGGTAAGGATTTTACTGCGATTTTCAGTTTAATTAAAGCCAGTTAGTGGTTAAAAACTAGGAATTGCGGTACGTCCCCGCATCGATACAAAGGACTTGTCCGCAATTAAGCCCAACGTTGGGAATTGGGGATTAGGAATTCGTCGTTAGTTACCATTCCTGACTTCAGTCTACGGTCTACCCAATTGAAAACCACTGTAAAACCAGGAACAACCTTGCGAGGAATATCTTAACCAATGCAAATCAATAAATTCTATACATTTTATGACTTTAATTATCGCAGTGGTTATCCACCGTTTAAACCTCTCATTCAGTATCATTTAAAAAGAAGAATGGAATGTTTGGTTAACTCACATCCCAACCGAGATGGAAGCGCGTGGGTTAACTATTTCGTAGATATTATTAAGCATAGTTCGTACTCCGAATTGGAAAAACGATGGACTTATTGGCATTTGTTAGCTTATCTCGACTTAGATCGATGTTATCTAATTTGGCGAAATTTTCGTAATTTTCCATTTTATTCAGTCAAATCTCAAGAAATCTATGATTTAACCAATAATCTGCTTTTTCAATCAGACAAATTTCAAAAGTATATCGAGCGGTATGATGCTCATAATCTTAGTGGTGCTAACTTAAAAACTTATCTTTTAAGTATAGTAAAAAATACTATTCGAGAAAAATTAGCTCTAACATCTAGCTGGCGGATTTTATGTGATGTTGACATTAATAGTCTCATAAAATTCGATCGCGCTCTAAAAAAAAGAAGGGAAGCTTTAGAAAGATATGGAGTAACCGAACCATATAGATCTCGCTATATCTTTGCCTTAAGATATTTCATACCAATTTATAAAAATAACCGAATTGACGATCCCAGAAGGATCGAAGGGAGCAAATGGCCCGAACCAGAACTATTAGATTTTGCCGAAGCTGCCAGTTATTACAATTCTCAAAGATTTACGGGCAACGCCCCTCTTCAAGCAGCTGCTGGAACGGAAGTATCAGCCGAAACCGTAAAAAAATGGATGTATATTTGTATTAAAGCACTACAATCCTACTCCAGAATTAGCGAAATTCCCTATAATCTTGGCAATTACGAGCAGCAAAATAGCGAAGCGAAAATTTTTTGGTCAACTGAAGAGCTAGAAGAGGAATCTGGAAATTCTCTCGCTCTTTGGCGACAAACCGATTTAATTCTAAGTCAATCACTACAGACAGCCGAGCTTAGTTTTGAAAGAATTCGCTGCAAAATTCCCCAACAATTTCGTCGCTCGATGATGCCATTATGCTATCCCCATTCATTCGCGCTATTAAATCAAAAAAAATTAGGGAACAAAATTGGCGTACATCAGGGAACGATTTCACGCTACATCAATAAGTATTTTGAAGCTCCTTTATTAAGCAGATTCAAGCAGTTTGCCAATCAACAGCTCGATCTTGAATCTTATTTAACTATGTTTTTAGAAACAAGATTTACCAACCCTGAATTTTTAAACTTACTAGATAAAACTCTGATTGAAGCCATTCAAGTCTTGGATGATGATGCGCAAAAAATTTTGAAATTTCGTTACAGTCAGAAAATGAACGTAGCAGAGATTGCTCGTGCATTAAGCAGTCAACAATCAAGAGAGTCACAAGAAATTGATTTAATCCTGGTTAGAACTAAAAATAAGCTGCAAGAGCAACTTTTAGAACAGTTAGGTCAATGGCAGACAGAGTATGTAAAGTTATGGTTAAAAAAATACTATCGCGAAATGATGCAGGCAGTTTTGTTGAATTCTTTTAGAGAGTTAAATTATGTGATGCAAGAAATATTACAAATGCGATATTGTCAAAAAATGGACGAGCGTAGAATTATGAGTTTTTATCCCGATCTTAATCCAACTCAAACTCTTGGAGAAGCCAGAAAACAGCTACAGTGTTCTGTACTTCATTGGGTAAAATGCACTTTAAGGGTCTCATTAGCTTCAGAAAACCAACAAGTTATGGAAATGGTAGAAGACTGGTTGTCAAAAAACTTGATTTATATAGATTTGTAAAGGTGAATAGCTTAGCAAAAAGTGAATGGTAAGCTATTTTAAGGGAGAGATAATTTTGCCTTGACTGGTCACAATCTAAGGGATCTAACAGCAACTAGTAGTCTACCAATTTAATTTTGATAGGTTAAGATTGTGTGTGGGGATTTAGGGAGATAGGGGATTAGGGGAGCATTTGGGTGTCAAAACCTAGAGATTGTTTGTAAACAAAAAATTAAACTGTATATATATTGGGACTTGGGGGCTTGGGGAGATGGGGGATTTGATTCCCTACTTCCCTACTTCCCCAATCCCCCGTTTTCCTACTTTTTTTGTTTTTAAGATTTACTTTGCAAACAGTTTCTAAGTTGGTCTAGTACTAGTGCAGCTGGGCTAAAATAATCCGTCAAGTAAAACAAGCAGTAAAATTGGGTGTAGTGACAGTTACGATAGTCAAGTAAAAAGTAGAAAGAAGGACTCGATGCCAATTAACAAAGCTTTGCCGATCATTCTCTCAAGTAGACAGGAAAGACTACTCCAACAAATAGTTAGAGGAACAAGTAATCCCTATCGTCTTGTGAGAAGAGCCAAGCTAGTCTTGGCGGCAGCATCTGGAGAAAGCAACAGCGGGATTAGTCGAAGATTAGAACTAGACAAGCTCGCAAGTACGTTTGTGGAGAGAGCGATGGATAGAAGCGAGCGAGCAATTGACAGCACTGGAAGAACAAGAGGTAACTGACAAAGATTTAATGTCTTCGATTGAACAAATTTTATGTGACCGTCCGCGTCCTGGCACGAATAAGTTTTTTAGTACAGAACAAGTCGTCCAAATTATCGCGCTCGCCTGCGAATCTCCAGAAAAATCAGAAAGACCAATAAGTCATTGGACACCAAGGGAGTTAGCAGAAGAAGCGGTAAAAAGAGGAATTGTCCCCAAGATTTCCCCCCGCAGTGTGAGACGAAATTTAAAAGGAGGCTACCCTACAACCTCATCGTCATCGTTATTGGTTAAACGCGAATCCTGATAACCCAGAGGAATTCAAGGCTCAAGTCAAGTATATTTGTGAATTACACGCCTCAGCTCAAGCCTTACTTGACCAAAGAATAAATCTGATTAGCACCGATGAAATGACTGGGATTCAAGCGTTAGAAAGATTATTTCCTCAAAAAGCGCTCGATGCCAAAACGAGTTAACGCATCGAGTTCGAGTATATTCGCCACGGAACGTTGAGTTTAATTGCCAACTGGCATATTGCCAAGGGACAAGTGATTGCTCCCTCTCTGGGAGCCACTCGCACCGAACAAGATTTCTGCCAACATATTTCTCAAACAATTGATACTGACCCAGATGCGGGCTGGATTTTTATTGCAGATAATCTCAATACTCATCAATCTGAATCCCTGGTACGTTTAGTTGCCCAACGCTGTGCTATTGATGATGATTTAGGGGTTAAAGGCAAATCAGGAATTCTCAAGCTCTGTGGCAACACGAGCAGCTTTCTTATCTGATGAGAGTCATCCCATTCGCTTTGTTTATATTCCCAAACATACTTCCTGGCTTAATCAAATTGAATGTTGGTTCAGTATTTTAGTCCGACGCTTACAAAGCGCGAAGCAGTTTTAACTCGAAGACAGAGCTCAAACAAAAAATCCTGAATTTTATTGACTACTTCAACCGCAAAATGGCTAAACCCTTTGTCTGGAAATTCAAGGGGTTTCCAGATGCTGTTTGAGCTGAGGGATTATTTCTACCGCTCTGCACTAGTTAGCCGAGCTAAATTTTGCTCCTCAAAGATTTTGACTGGAAGTCAATTCTGAGATTTTCGGTCTGAAATTGCCATTGCCATCGAAAATTAATCGCTCTAATTTTGGTTGATTTTCTCTAATGGCACGCTTTTTAGTCCAATTTTGCCAACGAGAAATGGCACGACTGACTAGTTGAGGATGGCGATCGCCTGCAAAGCAAATGCGACCCATTCTTTCACAGGTTATGAGAACTTCGCCGTTGCCCAAATTAGGTGCGATAGCGAACAGACCTAAATTTCTATTTGTGTATTGGTTGAGTAAATAAGATACGATTGCTTCTATCCCATCTATCTCCATCGGTTTACGAGGCTTGGGAATAGACTGATGTGAAAAAATTCCGACGTATAACTTGCCCAGCAACATCTCAAACTGAAAAGGCATCTGCTGATGAGTACAAAAATTAAAAATCCGATCTTCTTCCAGTACCACCGCCACCACACGAGCCTTATCGACTAGGTAATTATGATTCCAGTCAGTAGTCGAGGTGACTATTGCTAAAGCCACCTCAGCAGGAAGCAGATTGATAAAATGGTTGCGATCGGTGTTTCCGCAGTAAATCAGGTGCCGACCCAAGAGCCATTCATCACCCACTCCAACAACAGGCTCGTTAGCAAGCCCAACCTCAGTACCAACTTTATCGGTGACGTTAGGGTTGGCTTTTTTCTCTTGAATTTTTGCCAAGGCCGATAGCTGTAGTTCTTTTTGTTTAGCTCTGGCTTTAGCGACAATCATCGCTTGTCGATGGGCTTCTTCTTTGTTACCTGTTGTTCTGGCTTGGTTTGCTGCTTTTTCTGCTGCATCTGCTTTTTTGCTTTCTGTACTGCCAGCTCTAGCTATCTTCAGCAAAGCAGTAGTCTTATTGGCTATCTGAGTCTTTCTAATTACCTGTTTTACTTCTGGAAGAATTTCACTGGCAATCTGTTTACCATACTGATACGTTCTTTTGGTATATCCTGTTTGTTTAGCTAGTTCTTCAGTAGTTTTTAAAGATTTTCCTGGCAATTGACTTTGATTACGAGCATATTGATTATCTCCTGGTTTAGCCCTAAGTCCCATTTTTGCCAAAATTTTTTCTCGCTCAAGCCACAGCTCGGCACGCTCCAAAGCTTCTAGCTCGCTGCGGACTAGATTTTCGTCAATCTCTGCCAAACGTAGTTTGCGAGCATCATCATAGTCAACAATATTACATTCGATTTCTTTAAACTCCAGCATTTTACAGGCAGTGAGACGGTGTAAACCTGCAATCAAGTTCATATCTCGGTCAACAGTGATCGGATTCAACAGTCCGTTGACCGAGATCGATTCTTTTAGTTCGACTACTTTCTCTGGTTTGAGGGGACGTCTGTGAGAGTTGATTTTAATTTGCTCAATTTTTATAGTTGGCATATGTGTCTCTGCGCTCTTAAGGGTATTTAATCTTAGGAGAATCTATCTAAGTTTCTTTACTTGACTGGCTCGGCAACATTAATTTTTTTTTGCTACCAGCTTACCAGTCAATCTGACAGGCTTAGACAATCGTCTGTCTACTATAGCCAGAATACCCTCGAAAAAACAATCTTAACTTAATGATATTCTACCTAAGTCAAGCCAAGCTCACATTATTATAAATCATCAACTCTCAATTGCAGAAATTTGTCGTTAGAGCTCTAATGTAATACATGAGCAGTCTGATGACTGGGTTTATAGCAGTAAGCTGATTTCTGGTCAGATCTAGACAAGTATGTTCATAACTCCATAAGTTTATAGCAGTTCTCATATTAGTGAGGTACAAAGTTTTTGGGCTGGATTTTTGCCTCCCCAATCCCTCGAACAAGTATCTTGAGAACTCCTGGTTTCAACAGCGTGGTTGTATAAGAGGCACGAAACCTCAGCATATCCCATATGCGAAGCGGTATCCTTTAGGACGCTCAAACTGGATGCGGTTTAAATAGCATTTTTATTAACAATTTTTCAGACAAAAAGTATGGAAAGTAGCACTACAGTTTACTCCCACACCTATCGAGAGAATATCTAGATCGATATCAGGATGGTTGTATTGGAATCGACTTTAACCCTGGTTCGGCAGACTGGGCTTATTTTGCTCCCGTCATTCTGATTACGGGATCTCTAACTGCGATTTTCTGGTCAAGCTAAAACATCGTGCTGTTGGCAAGCATTGCTGCGCTAAAAAGCAAGTCAACTTACACCGTAGAGTTGTGTGAGAGCAAGGTTAAGAGTTGTGTGAGAGTAAGGTTAGAAATTATGTCTATATTGGCCTATATTGGCCCATACATTTAGAAACGGTAGCTATTAGCTTTTTTAATTTGATTGAGATGTAACCGGATTGAGAATCATACCTTGATTTAACAACACCAGAAATTTTACTGTCAATCAGGATTATTTGATCCTTTCGCATTGCTCTGTTTCATCCTGCGGTACCAAGTCTATAACATTATTGTAACTGCTAAAATAATCCCTGAGTCCCTGTGCTTGTCTTCCAGTAAAATGAAGCCATTCGTAATGATATAGTTCTGGAGAAGTGGTATCTGCCCCCGCTAACAAAGGAAATTTGGGCGTGGCTAAAAGAATAGAAATACTTCTTTCCCCATTAAAGGTTTGGCTCTCTAGTTTTAGACAAGCAATATAATTGGTGTTGAGGACAATATTACCAACTTTTAAAAAAGCCATAATTAAGCAACTCTCTAAGTTTTAATTTTAATCAAATTAATCAAATCTAAAGTGTATTTCCTTATACTGAAAAGGAATCAAATCATAGTTCGTAAAAGTAAAGTTTTTTTTAGACTTATACCCTTCTAATAACCCTAATGAAAAATTCCAAGAAATCTAAGATCGAGTTAACATCTCGAGCTTAAAAATTTCCTGTTCTCTTTTCAATTACAATCTGATTGTATAACACTCGACTAGCATATTACTTATATTACCCTAGAACCAAAATCAAACCATAATTAAAACAATTTTTTTTTAATTGATTGGCTGACGAAGCTTATGTCAATTGCCAGTTTGTAATTCGGTCACTTAAACACTTTGTAAGACGAGTGTCTCAACCTAGACTAAACTTGTGCTTTTGCCAAGATCCTGTTAAAAATATTATTATACTCACAATCTTTTGAAGATCGCTCGTAATTACTTGTCATTGTTTAATATTAATTATTGGGAACTTGAATATTATTCAAGAGGTTCGCTGTTCGGAAGGCATGAGTATTAAACCTTTTGATAATAATCATATTAAGGCTCTTCCGATTTGGTCATGCCAAACTGTTAGAAACTAGTACTTAAAAGTCTTGCACAGCAAGACTTGTGGTTTTTAATAGTTTGATATTGTATATTTTTCTC
>JASJEI010000046.1 GCA_030064795.1 Pleurocapsa sp. MO_226.B13
TCATGCAGCCATAACCCTATCCTGGGATCGTTTGGTTACCCTCAATGATTTTAATCGCAACCACAGATACGATCGGGGGGAAACATTTCGCGATCGCGGTTTAAATAATTTAGATGTTTATCTGATCCCTGTTGAGGAAGAAAGCAATATGCGCAATGTCTGTTCTTCTTCGAGTCCAGAAGATAGCGTGGAGCATATTTTTTGCCGGATCCCAGCCACTGGACGTTACAAAATTCGCGTTTACTACCGCCACCAGTTTAACGAACCCGAACAAGCCTATGGTTTAGCTTGGTGGACGGTGGCTCAAGGAACGAGGAACGAGGAATGAGGAACGAGGAATAAGGAACGAGGAACGAGGAGAATCGCGATCGCCTTTTGATTTTTGACTTCACATACTCCTCGTTCCTTGCTTCTAATTCCTTAAAGGGGAATCACTTGAAAATCTACAGTGGCGGTGACTTCTGGGTGTAATTTTACTGTTGCTTGGTAGTCGCCAGTCGTGCTGATGTCGGGAACTTCGATACCACGGCGATCTACTTCCATACCTGCTTGCTGTTTGATTATATCGGCAATTTCCTGGGTAGTCACAGTACCAAAAATGGCGTTTTCTTCTCCTACTTGTTTGCGGACGGTTAGTTTACCAATAGTTTTGAAAGCAACTTTTTTGTTTTCTGCTGCTTGTCTTTCGGCTAGTTTTTGTTGTCTTTCTCTTTCTCTTCTAAGTTCGACCTGTTTGATAATTCCCTTAGTCGCGATATTAGCTAAACCTTGGGGGATAAGATAGTTACGAGCATAACCAGGAGCGACTTCTACAAGATCGCCATTATTGCCCAATTTACTGACGCTTTGATTTAAAATTACAGATACACGCTTTGCCATTTTTATTTAAATTCTCCTATACAGATTACATTGCGATCGCACTCAGAACTTCTTATTATATCAGCCCGCTTGGCAAAAAGTATAGTTAAAAAACTCAAAATTGAGGGGGATCGTGAACCAGATCGAGATCGGTTAAAATTCAATTTAGGGAAAACAACTGACTGCCCTAATTAACTCATAACTATAATATCTGATTCTTTTTAATGATCTGGCCGTTCAACAAAAACAAAAAACAAATTGCACGAATTGAAATTACTGGTGCGATCGCTTCTGAAACTCGCAAACAAGTTCTCAAAGCTTTTAAAACCATTGAAGAGAAGAAATTTCCCGCTCTGTTGCTGCGGATCGATTCTCCTGGGGGTACGGTAGCAGATTCTCATGAGATTTTTACAGCCTTACAAAGACTCCAGGAAGATAAAGACGTTAAGGTAGTGGCCAGCTTTGGTAATATCTCCGCTTCGGGAGGAGTTTATATTGGTGTAGGGGCAAAGCATATTGTTTCTAACCCAGGCACGATTACGGGGAGCATCGGAGTTATTTTAAGAGGTAACAATTTAGAACGTCTTTTAGATAAGGTGGGAGTGTCTTTTAAGGTGGTTAAATCTGGCCCTTACAAAGATATTTTGGCGTTCGATCGCGAATTAACGGGGGAAGAAGAACTGATCCTGCAACAGCTAATTGATGTTAGCTACGGTCAATTTGTTGCCACTGTCGCCAAGGGAAGAGGCTTAGATGAAGAGACTGTCAAATCTTTTGCTGATGGTCGAGTATTTACTGGCGAACAGGCTTTAGAATTGGGTTTGGTAGACCGTTTGGGTACAGAAGAAGATGCTCGTCGTTGGGCCGCACAATTAGCAGGTTTAGACCCCGAAAA
This sequence comes from Pleurocapsa sp. MO_226.B13, assembly GCA_030064795.1. The sequence continues at coordinate 1,754 of JASJEI010000046.1, forward strand.
AACTGAATGCTTCAACATAGAAGAACCCAAACCGTTGATCGATCGCTTTATTCCTGGTAGAAGCCAAACTAAAACTGGAATTGGCATGGCGATCGACTCGTTACAGTTTGACTTAGCTACCAGTGGTATGCCTTTGTGGTTATATCGACCCTAAGTTTGGTTTACTTCGACCGATTGAATCAACTCTGCAATAATATTGTGATGTTGAATAATATTCAAACTCAAAAGATAAGGGAGAAAAAGATAGTGGAGTGGAAAGTACGTGGCATTCGTGGCGCAACGACTGTTACTGACAATACGGTTTCAGCAATGACAGCTGCCGTTAATGAACTACTCGATGAAATTGAAGCTCACAATCAATTTCAGACTAAAGATATAGTTTGCGTATTTTTTACTACCACTACCGATCTCGATGCTATGTTTCCTGCTGCTGCTGCGAGAAAACGTTCTGGTTGGAATTATGTGCCTCTACTCGATCTACAGCAAATGCACGTCAAAGGTAGTTTGGAACGCTGTATTAGAGTCTTGGTTCAAGTCAATACTCCTTGTTCCCAGTCGGCAATTGTGCATCGCTATCTGCACCAGGCGCGACATCTACGTCCAGATATCAGTTTTCCCATTCACCAGTAATACTTACTATACTTACTATTTCAAAACGACGGACATTTAAATCTAGAGTAAATCGAACTAGCTGCGGTAGCGATCGCCCAGACTTCCTGGGTATGAATTACTAAAATTTGTACCTGAGAATTTTCCGCAGCGATATTTTCGTCTACAGGATCGGCATTGTTTTTAGCTGTATCCAACTGCAAACCTAAATAGGACAAACCCGCACAGGTTTTTTCCCGCAGCCTACTCTGGTTTTCTCCAGCCCCCGCCGTAAACACTAAGACATCTAAACCATTGAGACTAGCAGCCATTGCACCGATCGCTTTTATCAGTCGATAAAGATAAATATCATAAGCTAGTTGGGCTTGAGCGTTACCATTACTCATTTCCTCAACGATCGTTCTCACATCATTGGATACGCCACTGACTCCTTGCAAACCAGATTCTTGATTTAGGATTTGACTAATTTCCTCGGCATCCATGCCATATTCTTGGATCATGTAGATTGGAATTTGCGGATCGATCGAACCGCAACGAGTACCCATCATCAATCCTTCCAGGGGAGAAAAGCCCATTGTCGTGTCAATACAAATACCATCCTCGATCGCAGCTAAAGAACAACCATTACCTACATGACAGGTAACAATTTTCAGAGATTCTAACGGCTGTTGCAGAATTTGGGCGGTACGGTGGGCGCAATACTGATGAGAAATACCGTGAAATCCATAACGTTGAATTCCTTGTTCGTAGAATTTATAAGGGATGGGATAAACTTTTGCTGTTTCGGGAATTGTGCTGTGAAAAGCAGTATCAAATACGGCAACTTGGGGGACTTGGGGTAATATTGCTTCTATGGCATTGATACCCTCCAGATTAGCAGGGTTATGACTGGGGGCGAGGGGAATCAAATCGGCGATCGCATCTTTAACCTCAGCATCAATTATTGTCGGCTGGCTGTATTTTGTCCCGCCATGAACTACCCGATGACCAACTAGATCTATTTCATCCAGGCTATCCAAAACCTTGGTTTCCCCTTCAACTAAAGTATCTAAAAGAACTTTTAAAGCCGTATCGCGATCTTCCAGCTCAATTTCCCCTTCGCGATCGTTACTCGCAACAGTCAGAATTCCACCCTGTTCGGTCACTGACCAATCAATATCTGCTTCCCATAAAGGTTTGAGAGGTGTCTCTGATATCGATTCGCCCAAACTGTAAAGACAGCTTTTCTGGCTACTAGAACCAGCATTGAGAACTAAAACAATCATGATTACTAATTGGTAAAACTCAAAAGTCAAAGGAAGTAGAGGAGAAGGAACAAGGAACGAGGAACGAGGAAATACAATTAACTCCGAACTCCGAATTCAGGGGCGACCCCGCGTCGGCGTAAGACGCAAGGGAATGCGCCCCTGCACGAACTCCGAACTCCGAACTACTTCAGGTGAGAGCGATCGCTCAATTTTATCAATCTCGGCCCCTGTTGACAAAATTCTAAGACACTAACCGCAGCTACAGGCATATGGATGCGATCGCGATATCTTCCTACGTCTATTCCCAACAAAGAACAAAGCATGATGCGAATAGTCGCTTTATGGGAAACCACTAATACATTACCATCGGGATAAGTTGATTCGATCTCTTCAATTACTTCCGAACTACGACGAGCAATATCAATGGCTCTTTCCCCTCCAGGGGGGGCATTCCAACCAGGTTCGGATTGCCAACGCACGTACTCATCATGATATTCATGGTTAACTTCGGCAGGGGTTTTGCCTTCCCACTCGCCAAAATTGATTTCTTTTAGACCATCGCGCAGTTGCATTTCCATACCCACTAGATCGCAGATTGGTTTGGCGGTAGCAATAGTGCGACGCATTGGGCTAGAAAAAATGGTTTGCCAAGGTACAGACTGGTATGCCACGGCAAAGTCTTTTGCCATTATCATTCCTTCTGGGGTTAGTTCCACATCGGAAGTTCCACAAAAACCGCCCGTCTTGCTAGCAACGGTTTCGCCGTGTCGGAGAAAGTAGATATTTAAAGTCATTGAATTTGAGATAGCTTTATTTGAGTTTATTAATTTTTAGCTGTTAGCAAGTAGTTACTACAGATAACCTAGAGAAGAATAATGAACTATCATAAAATAGGTCGAGCCTAATTATTACAGATCTATTAAATAACTGCGTTTAAATTAAATTGACGATCGTGAACCCCCCCCGATTTAACTTTTGATGAAATATTAAATAATGTCGAATCTTTGACTATTGAAGACCAAGATTTATTATTTGAAATCGTACAAAAGCGACGAACTGAAACTAGAAGAGAATTAATCGCTAAAAATGCCCAAGAAACTATTAAATCATTCCAAAATGGCACTGCCAGTAAGGGAAGTTTAGATATTCTGAAAGCAGATTTACTAGAAGAAGAATGAGAACTTTAGTTTGGGATAGCAGCTTTAAACGAGCTTTTAAACGTTCGGTTCGCAAAAATCCGCAGCTAAAAACTAAAATTTTTGTAGTTTTAGAATTATTGCTAGAAAATCCCTACAATCCTACTTTAAAAGCTCATAAACTCAAGGGCAGATTAGATGGGTTGTGGGCTTGTTGGGTAGAATACGACTGCCGAATCATTTATACTTTTTTATACTTTTAGATCCAGTAATGATTCTGGAGAAGAGTTTATTTTGCTAATCGACATTGGTACTCATGACGAAGTTTATTAATTAGCTTGTAATCCAGCTTCAGCTTGAGAATACTCACTCAATTCAATTGGTACGGCTTTTGCTTGCCAAATATCCTCGCAGTATTCTCGAATAGAGCGATCGCTAGAGAATCTGCCCATCCGCGCTACATTGAGGATCGACATCCGAGTCCAGTTTTCTCGCTCTTTATAGGCTTTATCTACTCGCTCTTGGCATTCGATATAGGATTGGTAGTCGGCTAGTAAAAGAAAGGGATCTTGATGGAGTAGGTTGTTAACCAGAGGTTGAAATAGTTCTCGTAGCGAAGCCATGCCGTTAGCCGAAGGTGTACCCTTTAGGGTAGGCTTATCGCCGTTAGAAAAGTCCCCCGCAGGCAGGCGATCGATAACAGTCTTTAGTTCGTCGTTACGAGCATAGTATTCATAGGGATTGTAACCCCGATCTTTTAGTCGATCTACCTCGTCACTTTTTAAGCCAAATAAAAAGAAATTCTCTTCTCCCACTTCCTGACGAATTTCCACATTTGCCCCATCTAGAGTACCAATAGTTAGTCCGCCGTTGAGGGCAAATTTCATATTACCCGTACCCGATGCTTCTTTCCCCGCCATGGAAATTTGTTCGGATAAATCGGCAGCAGGATAGACTCGTTGGGCTAATTTGACGTTGTAGTCTGGCAGAAAAACTACCTTGAGGCGATCGCCAATATCGGGATCGTTGTTGACTACTTCCCCGACAGAGTTAATTAGTTTAATGATTAACTTCGCCATATAGTACCCTGGTGCAGCTTTGCCACCAAAGAAAAAGGTACGGGGAACAATATCTAAGTCGGGATTTTGTTTGAGACGGTTGTAGAGGGTGATGATATAGAGTACGTTGAGATGCTGACGCTTGTATTCGTGGATGCGTTTGACTTGGATATCGAATAAAGATTCGGGATTAACAGTAATGCCTAGCTTTTGGGCGGTATAGTCGGTTAAGTCTTGTTTGACTGCTTGTTTGACTCCGCGCCACTGTTGTCTGAATTCGGGGTCATCTGCTAAAGATTCGAGTTGTTTTAGTTCTGCTAGATTTTTAATCCAGCGATCGCCAATTTTTTCGGTAATTAACTCGCTTAGTCTGGGGTTACTCAAGACCATCCAGCGACGGGGGGTAACACCGTTGGTTTTACTATTAAACTTTTCGGGAAACAGTTCGTAGAAGTCTTTGAGAACGCTTTCTTTTAGTAGTTTGGTATGTAACTCCGCTACGCCATTAATTGCATGAGAACCAACACAAGCTAGATGCGCCATACGGACGTATTTGCCGTCAGCTTCGTCGATTAAAGAGAGTTTGGCTAATTTTTCCTTATTTTTAGGATATTGTTCCTCAACTCGCTCTAAAAATCTTTGATTGATTTCGTAGATGATTTCCAGATGTCTGGGTAGCAAAGAACCAAACAAATCTAGCGACCATTTTTCTAAAGCTTCTGGTAATAGAGTATGGTTGGTGTAGCCCAGGGTATTCTGGGTAATATTCCAAGCTTTGTCCCAATCTAGATGGTGTTCGTCTACTAAAAGACGCATCAATTCCGCCACGGCGATCGCGGGATGGGTATCGTTAAGTTGGGCTGCAAATTTGTCGTGGAAGTTATCTAAGCTATCTGACTCTATTAAATGGACGCGAATCATATCCTGCAAGGAACAGGAGACAAAAAAGTATTGTTGCTGGAGACGCAGCTTTTTACCTTTAGTTAATTCATCATTGGGATAGAGAACTTTGGTCAGGTTTTCGGACACTACCTTGTTATCTACTGCACCATAATAATCACCCTGATTGAACTTAGTAAAGTCGAAAGATTTACAGGCTTCTGCTTTCCACAACCGCAGGGTGTTGACAGTATTTACCTGATAGCCCGAAATGGGCGTATCGTAAGGAACGCCCTGCAAAACATAACCTGGTATCCAACGAACCCTGTAGTTCCCCGCTTCATCGGTATAAGCTTCGGTATGTCCTTCAAACTTAACTGATACCGTAGCTTCTGGACGGGCAATTTCCCAGGGATTGCCATATTGCAGCCATTTATCGCTAATTTCGACCTGCCAACTATCTCTGATTTCTTGGTCGAAAATGCCGAATTCGTAGCGGATACCGTAACCGACCGCGGGGACTGACAAACTAGCCAAAGAATCCATATAGCAAGCTGCCAAACGACCCAAACCACCGTTACCCAAGCCTGGTTCTTCTTCCTGTTCCACCAATTCCAGAAAATTTAACCCCGACTCTTCTACCGCCTGTACTACACGGTCGTAAATTCCCAAATTAAGTAAATTATTTCTCAAATGAGGCCCGACCAAAAACTCGGCAGAAAAATAACAAACCACCTTAATTTCTGGATCGAGATAAGTTTGAGCCGTAGCCAACCAACCTTGTAGCAGGCGATCACGTACCGAATAAGCTAAAGCCAAATAATAATCATTGATAGTTGCCGTTTTAGGTAATTTACCCTGAAGATAATACAAGTTGTCAGCGATCGCTCTTTTTAAGGTAGCGACACTCAAGCCCGTGCGATCGTCTTCTATTACAATTTGCTGTTGGGATCTCTCTTGCGATATTGTCATGGCTCGTTCATCAAGTTACTCTGGTTTATTGATTAAAGGGCGAACAACCGTTCGCCCCTACTTTCTATGAATCCCATTTCCAGTTAGAAATTTCTGGCTTATCTGCGCCGTGTTGTTTGGCATATGCCAGATTATCGATAATTTCGTCTTTCATCCTTTCTCGGACGTGGGCTGCGCGAGAACCCAAATGAGGAACGCGATCGATCACATCGATGACTAAGTTAAAGCGATCGATTTGGTTGATAATTGCTAGCTGTAGGGGAGTGTTGATGTTGCCTTCTTCTTTGTAACCGCGAACGTGAATGCGCTCTTGGTTGGTACGGCGGTACGCCAACTTATGAATCAGCCAGGGATAACCGTGGAAGTTGAAAATTATCGGTTTATCAGCAGTAAATAGGGTGTCGAACTCTTTATTAGATAGACCGTGGGGATGTTCGGTTTCTGTTTGTAATTTATACAGATCGACCACGTTGATAAATCTGACTTTGAGTTCGGGGAACTCTTGGCGTAAAATCTCTGTTGCTGCTAAAGATTCCATGGTGGGGATGTCGCCACAGCAAGCCATAATTACATCAGGCTCGTCGGCTTCTTTGCCACAATCATCGTTACTCGCCCAGTCCCAAATACTAATACCCTTGGTGCAGTGCTTAATTGCCTCATCCATGGTTAGGTATTGCAGGTGCATTTGCTTATCGGCAACAATCACATTGACGTAATCTTTGCTTCTCAAACAATGATCGGCAACAGAAAGTAGACAGTTAGCATCGGGGGGAAAATAGATACGGGTAACATCGGCACTCTTATTAGTTACCACATCGATAAAGCCTGGATCTTGATGGGAAAAACCATTGTGGTCTTGTCGCCAAACTACAGAAGAAAGCAAAATATTGAGAGAAGAAACAGGGGCGCGCCAGGGTACTTCATTTTTGCAGATATCCAACCATTTAGCATGCTGGTTGAACATGGAATCGATTAGATGGATGAAAGCCTCGTAGGAATGGAATAAACCATGTCTGCCCGTCAGTAAATATCCTTCCAGCCAACCTTCTAAGGTATGTTCGCTCAACATTTCCATTACTCTACCGTCAGGAGAGAGCATACTACCTTCTTCATCTTCGGGTAAATAATCTCCCAACCAAGTTTTCTTGGTAACGTCGTAAATATCGGCAAGGCGATTAGATGCGGTTTCATCAGGGCCAAAAACGCGGAAATTGTGCATATTTTTCCGCATCACTTCCCGTAAAAACTTACCTAGCACTCTCGTATTTTCGGCATACATACCTGCTGGCTGTTCTACCTCTAGAGCAAATTCCCGAAAGTCGGGCATTTTTAGGTCTTTACGCAATAAACCCCCGTTTGCCGAAGGATTGGCACTCATCCGACGCTCGCCTTGAGGAGCTAATGCTTTGAGTTCGGGAATTAAAGTCCCGTTCTCGTCAAATAGTTCCTCTGGCTTGTAGCTTTTCATCCACTGTTCGAGAAGTTTTACGTGGTCTGGGTTGGAGTGCATTCCACCCATAGGAACTTGGTGGGCGCGCCAAAAACCCTCAACTTTCTTGCCATCAACTCGTTCTGGTGCTGTCCAGCCTTTGGGAGTACGCAAAATAATCATCGGCCAACGGGGGCGAAAAGCTTTATTCTGGCTGCGGGCTTCTTGTTGTATTTCCCTAATTTGAGTAATGCACTCCTCCAGGGTAGCTGCCATCTTTTGATGCATGACTTCGGGGTCAGACCCTTCGACAACGTAGGGAGTATAACCGTAGCCTCGGAATAAATACTCTAACTCTTCAGAACTAATGCGAGCCAGGATCGTAGGATTAGCTATTTTGTAGCCGTTGAGATTTAAAATCGGCAATACCGCCCCATCCCGCACGGGATTGAGAAACTTATTTGAATGCCATGCGGTAGCTAGAGGCCCTGTTTCTGCTTCTCCATCACCTACTACACAAGCAGTAATTAAGTCTGGGTTGTCAAAAACCATGCCATAAGCATGAGAAATACTGTAGCCCAGTTCTCCTCCCTCATGTATCGAACCAGGAGTTTCAGGAGTACAGTGACTGCCGATATAGCCAGGAAAAGAAAATTGTTTAAAAAACTTCTGCATCCCTTCTGCATCTTCGCTCTTTTCGGTGTAGATTTCCGAGTAAGTCCCTTCCAGATATACAGGCCCCAAGACTCCTGGCGCACCATGTCCAGGCCCCGCGACAAAGATAGCATTCAAGTCATATTTCTTAATCAGTCGATTAAGATGGATGTAGGTAAAGCTTAGAGCAGGAGATGCACCCCAATGTCCCAAAAGTCGTTGTTTGATGTGTTCCGCTTTTAATGGCTCTTTTAGTAGGGGATTATCTCGTAGATAGATCATTCCGACTGCAAGATAATTACAAGCACGCCAGTAAGCATCGATTTTTTTTAGTTCTTCAGAACTTAAAATTTCTGATGTTTGTTGAGGATTGGTTGGAGTAGAAACCATGATTTTTTCTAGTAGTCGTTATTTATCTAATTTAGACAAGAGTTTCTTAAGAAAAAGCTGAAAAAATCAAACCATAATCGATCTAAAAATTCAGTTTTTCTCTAAATCAAATTGAGTTTCTCATTTTAGGTTTTACTATCTAAGTTACCTCTATCAAAAGTGATAAATCGAGATACATTTGTTATACAGAATAGAACAGTTAGTTCAATCGTCTTGAAATCTAATCAAAATTAGAAGATAAAAAAGTACGATCGCACGAGGGAACGATAGGAGCTTAAGAAGAAGATCCAGACAATTATCTCTAAAATTTACCTTTAATATTAATCTTAAAATTAGAAGATTAACCAATAGTTAAGCTTAGGTTTATTTAACTGTCTGTATGTAAAAAATTCAGTAACTGTTATAACTTTAAACTCAAAAATTTTGCTGGTTGATTTTCACTTTAGCCGAAATGTCCACTTACATATTTTTGGGTTGATTCTTCTTGGGGATTTTCAAAAATATTTTCTGTTTTGTCGTACTCCACCAAATAGCCAAAGCGACTTCCCGAATCTCCTGCTTCGGCATTGAAAAATGCCGTCATATCGGCAACCCTAGTTGCTTGCTGCATATTGTGGGTGACGATGATGATGGTATATTCTCCTCTTAGGTCGTGAATCAAATCTTCCACCTTACTCGTAGATACGGGATCGAGAGAAGAACAGGGTTCATCCATCAAAACTACGTCGGGAGAAAGAGCAACCGCACGAGCAATACACAAACGCTGTTGTTGTCCGCCAGATAGAGATAAGCCATTTTGTTTGAGTTTGTCTTTGACTTCATCCCAAATAGCTGCCTGTCTTAAGGATTTTTCGACCAATTCATCCATATCGCCTTTATAGCCATTGATTCTCGCGCCATAAGCGATGTTTTCATAAATTGATTTGGGAAAAGGATTGGGTTTTTGGAAGACCATACCGATCCGTCGTCTGACTTCTACAGGATCGATGTTATCGGAATAAAGATTCTTGTTACGGTAGATAACTTTCCCCTTGACTTTGCAACCATCAATTAGGTCGTTGAGACGATTAAAGCAGCGTATTAGGGTACTTTTACCGCAGCCAGAAGGCCCAATTAGAGCCGTTACCTGATTTTTGGGTATATCCATATAAACTCCCCGCAAAGCAGCAAAGTCATCGTAGGAAACGGTAACATCTTCGACTTTGAGAATGGTTTCTGCTTGCTGAGAATTTTGCGAGCGAGATTTTTGTTCTTCTTGAACGGGCATGATTAAAATTTCTCCTTGATTGATTTAATTTGTTGATTTCTGATTTGAGGAAGGGCGAACGACCGTTGGCCCCTACAATTGTTTAATAAACACTCTTTCGGGTTGCCCAACGAGAAAGGATACTGGCAAGTAAAATCAGCAACACTAAAATTAACGAAGCTGCCCAAGCAAGTTCTTTCTGGTTTTCGTAAGGGACAGTGGCGTAGTTATAAACTAAAACTGACAGGGAAGGAATCGGTTCAAACAAGCCCTGGGGCCAAAATTGCGTAAACAGGGCGGTAAAGATTAGAGGTGCGGTTTCTCCTGCTGCGCGAGCGATCGCCAGAGATGTTCCCGTAACGATCGCGGGTGTAGCTGCGGGCAAAACAATCTTGAGTACGGTATGAAAATTAGATGCCCCAACTCCCACCGATGCCCAGCGCACCTCTTGGGGAACGATTTGTAAAGCTTCGTCGGTGGTACGGACAATAATCGGTAGCATCAATATTGCTAGGGCAAAACCGCCAGCAAAAGCGGAAAAGCTATCAAACCTAGTGACAATAGTTCCGTAAGCAAAAATCCCCACGATGATTGAAGGTACGCCACTAAGAACATTAGTCGCAAAACGAATCCAACGGGCGACTCTTTTGGGCGCGAATTCTGAGAGATAAACTGCTGCTAAAACTCCGATCGGGATACTAATTACAGCAGCAATCCCCACCAAAATTAACGTACCGACGATCGCATTGGCAATACCGCCACCCTCTTGAAATGCAGCAGGAGGCAATTCGGTAAATAAACTCAAGTTAAAGCGATTTGCACCTTTAATAATTACGTAGGTAATCACCAGTACCAGAGGTAATATGGCTACACCTAATAAAGTAAAAGCTAGGATAGTTAGCAAAGTACCAATAATAGTACGGGGACGACTACTAGAAGCCTCTAAAGCATCGAGACTATCTCTTTGATTGTGTGTTGCAGATGTCATGATTTAACTTGCGTAGAATGTAGTGAATAATAAATAGTAATAAGTGGTAGGAGAAAACAATTCAACAGCTAAAAGCTAAAAGCTAAGAGCTAAAAGCTTTTCACTAATACTTCTTAACTTGTTGAATGATCGACTCTGCCAAAATATTGACGACCAAAGTAATAGCAAACAAAATCAACCCTGCATACATCAAGGATTCTCTTTGTAAACCACTGGCTTCAGAAAACTGATTCGCCATCAACGAGGCAATAGTATTGGCAGGGGCAAGTATGGAAAAATTAAGATCGTTACTGTTACCAATAACCAGAGTTGCAGCCATTGTTTCCCCCAAGGCTCTACCCAAAGCCAGCATCGTACCGCCGACAATACCTGAAAAAGCAGCAGGAATCAAAATGCTAAAAATAGTTTGCCAGCGTGTCGAACCCACCGCATAAGATCCAGAACGCAATTCGGGAGGTAAAGAAGCCAGAGAATCGCGGGCGATCGCCGTTAGAATCGGCAAAATCATAATCGAAAGAATGATCCCCGCAGGAAACATTCCAGGGCCGACATAGTTGGTCGAAAATAAGGGAAACCAGCCAATATTATCGTGTAACCAAGAACCGATGGGTTTGAGAAAGGGAATCAGCACGTATATGCCCCACAACCCGTAGACTACGCTCGGAATTGCTGCTAATAATTCGACCAAAAATACTAAAGTGCGACGCACCGACTTGGGCAGAAAATCTTCACTCAAGACAATCGCACAGGCTACACCAATGGGAAAAGCAATCAGTAGGGCAATTAGCGAACTAACTACAGTACCGTAAATCATGGGTAAGATTGCGTATTGCTTTTCGGGAGGATTCCAAGCACTACCAGTTAAAAAAGATAAACCAAATTCTTTAACTGCTGGAACGGCCTGAATACCTACTTGAATTGCAATCCAGAGTAGGACTCCCGCGATCGCAAAAGCTAAGATACGGGTAAGCCAGATAAAACCACCATCAATTGTTTTTTCTGAAGAGGAACGTTTTTTGTTGTCTGCTTTGGAATTAGCAGCAGTAGAAGTCATAATCCTAAAAAAGTTTACTAGAATTTAATACCATTTGAGAGCTAGAAATCTCGCCTTGGAAATTGCTCTGATGAATTTATAGTCAAGAAAAATTTTTGACTGAAAATTCCCATCTAAAAAATATAAAAGAGTCAATAACTACTCATTTACTAGTAATTGATTCCAGCTTTTTAGTGATAAGCCATTGGAGAATCAACGACCTCTCTTACCGTCCAAATATAATAGAGGTTTCTGTCTAAATTTTCCCTCTTGAGATAGATATATTTTTCCCAAAAAATGTTAATAAATTATTTTATTATTAATCTTCTGTTAATCTGCTTGTGGTATGGGAGATTTTATTTTCAATTATCGAGATTATTTTTGGTTTATCGAGGTTTTTTTTGCGAAAAGCTTTAGGCTCGGAGTAGTCATAATCAAACTAAAGTAAACCTCTAGAAGCGCGATTTGCCTACTTTAAACAAGGGATTGCTTTTCTTTTTACTTGAATATTCAGCTAGATATTATCGTTTACAAATGGTTTGTGAGTTATCTGTTGTAAAATTCATCTATCATTAGATACAACTTAAAAAGAATTTAGATAAAAATTATCAATAGGTGTCATTAGAGTATAAAATAAACTCTTGAGCAATCTTAATTTTCTCTTTACCTAAATCAAATATTGTTGATAAATAGGAAAATAACTTACTAAAATCAGATGATTTCTAAAACAAAACGAAATTTCTACTTAACTTTTTTATCTGCGCTTTCTTTAGGACTTATCGCGCAAAACATAGATTTTTCTTCTAATAAAGCTAATATTTCCCTTCCCGTTGCCAATGCTCAGGATGTAAGCTTATCTGGAGCGGGTGCATCTTTTCCCGCTCCTCTGTATCAACGTTGGTTTTCCGAATACAACCAGCAAAATCCTGGTACTAGAATCAGCTATCAGTCCGTAGGTAGTGGTGCTGGAGTAAACCAATACTTAGAAGGTACAGTAGACTTTGGTGCTACCGATGCACCTTTGACAGAAGAAGAACGTCAAACTTTTGAGTCAACTTACGGTCAAGCTCCCGTACAAGTACCAATGATCGCAGGTAGTGTAGTATTTGCCTACAATTTACCTGGCGTAGATAGTTTAGAATTGCCCCGCGATCTCTATTGTGGCATTGTTAACGGTGAAATCACTAACTGGAGCGATCCAGCACTGGCAGAAGCCAACCCCAATGCTGACTTACCTGACACTCCAATCACTTGGATACATCGTTCTGACGGTAGTGGAACTACGTTCTTATTTACCAACCATATTTCCGCAGCCTGTCCTAATTGGCAGGGAGGCGCGTCCAAAACTGTAGAGTGGCCCACAGGTATTGGTGCAAAAGGTAACGAAGGTATTGCTGCTCAAGTATCTCAAACTGAAGGCGGAATTGGCTACGTTGAATATGCCTATGCTACAGAAAACAACATTACCGCAGCAGCGATCGAAAACAAATCGGGTAATATCATCCCACCTTCTCCTGAAGCAGCATCTTTAGTATTTGAAGGAGCAACAATTCCCGAAGACTTCGCTCTTACCGTACCCGATCCAGACAACCCCGACGCTTATCCGATCGCTGGTTTGACTTGGTTATTACTCTATCCAGAATACGACGATCCTACTAAAGCGCAAGCTTTACAGGGTGTAATTGATTGGGCGTTAAACAACGGTGATGAATTCGCTCAAGAACTAGGTTATATTCCTCTACCTCAAGATGTAGAGCAAAGAGTAGTTCAAACTGTCCAAGAAGAAGTTGTTGCTGGTCAATAAAGCAAAGCTTTTCGGTAGCAGTTGGATTTAAAGTATAGTTCTTAATTAAAGTAGTAAAGCCATAACATTTCTGTTGATGACAAAAGCTTTGCTACTTTTTCTGTCTTTCGTTCGCAAGTTTACCCTTTAGGGTTTAACAATCATTCTCCAGCTTAAAATGACCATCAAAAAAACTAATGGCAAAGTAATTACTGTATAAAAAATCAATTGATATTTAACAGCCGAAAAATTTCCTAGATTAATTTGCCATCCTGGTTGATTCCAAGGAATAAAGATAACAAAACTAATCTGAGGATTAAATAAAAATGAATATCTATTGCTAGGTCGATCGAGATAAAAAGTTAATTGGCGATCGCCAAAGGTAATTAAAATCTGATGAAAGAGTTTATCTTGAAAGACATTGGGTACAATTAACTCTGGGTGCGTAGCGTTGCGTCCTGTAATTGGAGTTCTCAGCCGAAAATGTAAATCATTTTTTTCTTGTCCGACGATCAGATTTTGAGCGTATATCCCTTGAGCTAAAGAAATTATTCTAGCAGGGCCAACTTGATTAATATCTTTGGTAGCAATGGTCAAACTTATGGTAAATTCGTTGCTATTTTTTAAGCTTTCAATCAAATAATTTACGGGAACTTGAGTTTTGAGCCAGCGTTTTCGATTCAATATAATCGAGTTTCTCGTCTCTCTTGGGCTATCGAGATTAATCTTTGTAGTTGTTGATTCGACAGCATGATTGCTAATTTCTCGCTCTGGTTTTTGTTCCCAGATCGAACCAGATAATTGTCGATCGCGCCTCAAATCCAACGCCATCACTAAATTATCCTGCTGTTTAAAAAAAGCATCTGTCTGCTCAAATGCTCGGTTAACTTCTAGATAATTTAAACTGCGATCGCTAACATATAAACTTTGAAGATCGCCGTGCCAAGGGCGATCGCCTGTAACCTCATTACCAATTGCTAAATAATAATCGTCATCCCAATTACTTAAATTAACGCTAGTAAGTAAGAGCGAAATCCCCAAGGAGACTACTAAAAGATATCCAAAGATTACAAATAATATAGACTTGATACTTATTTGCCCGATCTTACCAGTAACAATAGCGATAACAAACTTGAGGATATGGGGATAATTCCAGTAGATAATACCTCCCAAACACCCCCCCAAACTATTACAAATAATATCAGTCCAATTAGAAATACGGCTGGGTAAAAAAAGCTGAGTCAACTCTACAGTAGTAGCTAAAATCGCACTACTCAAAAAAGCGATCGCTAATATTTTCCCGACTTGCTGTCTTTTGGAAAAGACAATTGCAGCCAAGCCAAATCCCCAGGGAATAAAGAGTAGTATATTTTGCCAATAGTCTTTAACATTACTACCGAATTTAAATTCGTCAACTATAAATTGCCAAGATAACTCCTCTGGAACTACAAAATCTAGAGGTGATAGGGTAGCAGCAAAGATACCAAGCAAACTGATAGTCAATAAAAAATAACCCCAACCTTTAAGACTCCCGCTCGGATTCATAATTAGAAACTGTTTGTCAAGTAAATCTTAAAAACCAAAAAAGTGGGGAGCTAGGGGGTAGGGAGTAGAGACGCGATATATGAGGGGCTGTTTCTTGAGGTTTCCTCAAGAATTTATAAGCCCCGTCGCGTCTCTACAAGGGAGGTAGGGAAGTATTAGTCCCCAAATCCCCAAGTCCCCTTCCAAGCGGTCAAATTCCAATAGATATCCAGTTTAATTTTTTGTTTACAAACACTCTCTTATTACTGTTTCTCATCCCCACCTTGTAAGTAAAGCATACAGGGTAGGAATTCTCGGTCTAAAAGGTTAAATAGGCATAGCATCAGAAATATTAATATCTCTGATGGGTTGTTTGGTCAAACAATGCCAATGACAAGTAAAAAGATCTGGTTGTTGAGTTTTAAGAGTTATTATAGCGGGTGCAGCGGGAAACGGCCATAATTTATCGAACACAATTTCACCATTGTACAAACTAAACTGAAGTAGGTAAGTAGCTGGTGGTGCATCTAAAGAATCTAGTAGCCGAGCTGCTAAGCTATGAAGCGATTTACGCTGACGGTTGGGTATAACTACAGGCTGCTCGTAAGAATTAGGCATTGGCCCTTCGCCGATAATTTCGGCATAGATTGGCTTGTCCGTTAAAATTATTGGCAACCATAAATGACCCAACCAAGAATCGCCTACGCTAGTTTTAAATCCTAAATTTTTTTCTACCCATCTTCTTCTGGCATTAACATCTTTGCAAGCGGAATAGATTTCTTTTTGAGGAAAATCAAAATATTCTGGTAACTGAATTGTCAAGGGACAATAGATTGTTTCTTTGTCTTTACGGCTTATTTTGAGATTTCTTGAGTGCTTAGACCAAAGAGTTGCAGCAGAAATTATTTCGGTAGTTGTTGATGGTGCAGAGTATTTTTCAATACTACGTTGCAGAGCTTCAACCATTTTTTGGGTTACTGGCGATGCAGAAATGAGTTCTCCTCGATCGCTAACTTCTGCATTAATAATAATTACAACTTTTTCCATTCCCCTTCCATAATTATGAGTTTTTGCCATAGCTGTTATGAATCGAACAATATTTTTCCATACACTAAACGCTTGGTTGACTAATTACTAATCTTGCTACTTTGGCCAAGTGAAAAAATAGTTCGTGGTAGTTGTAGGGCATAGTTGAATTGTAGATCTGTCGTTTAGTTGATAGTTGTGAAGTCACAGATTATATTTGCCGTGAAACAATAAAGCTTCAATTATGAAGATCGATCGTCTATTTAGCTTCGTCAACATCTGGAAGTAAGCTCCAGATCCGCCTTGAGGCAAGAGAGTAAGGATTTGTCCGCAACTATGCTCATCAAGAGATAAACCGTGCTAAGTTCAGCATCTAGTGGCTGAAGTCTTTGTCTTCCGCCTAAATCGGAACGAGTATATACGGGCATAACCTTTTGTTGCTATCGGCGGGGGTAGGAGTCAGACCTCTTAATTGATAAGAGAAGGAGGCAAAACCAAGGATTTTCCCAGGTATTTTCGCCGTCCAGCTTATCTTGCCTGTTTTCATCAGCTTGAATGCATTGTCGCATTTAGCGGTCATAACCAAAAGTTGTCAGCTTTGGAGGATACTAGAACATAAGTATAAAATAATTGCTCAAAATTTTCGACGCGATCGCAATAGTTCGCTACTTTTTGCGGGAGCTGTTGCCATCTAAGGTGGTCGCCTTTTTAAGCAGTACCTATCATAATTGCTTCATGACTCAATTTTCAATCCAAACCGAGAAATAACTGAATAATTTAATAATGTAAACATAAGATAACAAATTAACTCAATAAGACCGAATTAGCTACCTTTAATTAAATGCACTATAGCGTTAACTCCAATTAGTTAATCTTTTTTTGCAGCTCGCACCGAAAACTTGTTCGGACTATCGTCAATACCCACTTATTTATAATACTAAAATATGGAACTACTAGAGTATCAGGCTAAAGAATTATTTAAAATGGTAGGTATTCCTATTTTACCTTCTCAGACTATTAAGGATTCTAGAAAAATCAAGCAGTTGCAAATACCATATCCCGTGGTCTTAAAGTCTCAAGTAAGATCGGGAGGCAGAGGAAAAGCAGGCGGGGTACGTTTTGTCGCTAATACCATTGATGCGATCGCTGCTGCCCGGACTATCTTTAATCTTTCTATACTAGGAGAATACCCAGAAGTCATTTTGGCAGAAGCTCATTACAACACAGAGAGGGAATTTTTCTTGGCGATAGTTTTGGACTACGATCTGCAATGCCCAGTTTTATTAGGGTCAGCATACGGAGGCATGAATGTCAATTCTTTGTTGGCAAATTTACAACAGGTGGTAGTCGGTCGAGATTTTTCCTTGTTTTTTGCCCGTCGTTTAGCTGCCAGTATGGGTTTATCGGGAGAGTTAATTTGCTCTGTGAGTGAGATTATTGCCAAAATGTATCGCTTGTTTGAAGAAAGAGACTTGGATTTAATTGAAATTAACCCTTTAGGGGTGAATACTAAAGGAGAATTGATGGCACTCGATGGCAAAATTACAATTAACGATCGCGCTTTGGCAAGACAACCAATTGTTAAAAGCTTAAATTTTTCGGAATACCAAAAACAAAATAATAATTCTTTAGGAGAAATTACAGATAATCTTAATAAAGTTGGTTGGCATTGGTTAGATTGGCGCAATCAAAGAGGTAAAATTGCCATAATTTGTAATAGTTTTGATTTGGCTGTATTGACTTGGGATTTACTCAGTCAAAATAAAGTTACTCCTGCTTGTGGTGTGGTAATTGACAATCATTTTACTCAGGAACAAAATAACGATCGGCTATATCAAGAGCGGTTCGGGCAGATTTTGACTGAATTAGAATCAATCGAGGGACTAAAAGCGATTTTGGTTAATATTTGGGAAACTGAAGCAGTAAGCAAGGAAATTGTGCAAACTATCGCTCAATACCTTCAATCTAGTTCCAAATCAACTTTAGCTTCTAAATCAGAATCAATAGACCGCGATCGAGTCGTCGAGTCCAATCTCAAAAACTCCTCCAGTCTTCAGCAGTCTCAGTCTAATGTTGCCCGACAACCGCAATTAAAATTTGTTTTAAGGTTGTTGAATCAAGATAGTGATTCCGAAGCTGATCTGAGTTGCCAGTTTGAAGAAAGATTGTGTGTGTCTAATAATTTAGAAACGGCAATCTCCAAAGCGATCGCAGTAGTTAAGTCTAGTTAAAAGAGTTCTGGGTAAAATCTGACCACAAAAGTAATAGACCCTATACTGTAGCTTAAAGCAATAGATTACCATTCTAATTTCGCTCGCGCTAGTATTGAAGATCTACTTGCTTGCCTTCGACCTGTTAGCAATTATTATTCCGATTATTTACCAGCAAATTTTTCTAATTTTATGAATTGGTCGTCTTCTAATAAAGTCATTATCCAAGGAATTACCGCGTCTGAGTCTGCTTTTTATGCCGTGCAAATGAAAGCATATGGTACTGAAATTGTGGCAGGAGTAAGTCCAGGACAGGGAGGGACCAAGGTAGAAGATATCCCCGTGTTTGATTTAGTCGAACAGGTGTTGAGCGTAGTAGAGAAAATAGATACTAGCTTGATTTTTGTTCATCCTTATCAGGTTCTAGATGCCACTAAAGAAGCGATCGCAGCAGGCATTAAACAAGTAATTGTTTTGACTCCCAATGTTCCTCCCCAAGACACCATTAAACTGATCGAATGTGCTGAAGCCAGTAACACGATTCTTTTAGGGCCTGGTAGTCATGGAATTGTGATTCCCGATCGGGTTTGGCTGGGTAAGCTACAACCCCAGTTTTATCAGCCAGGAAAAGCTGGTCTGATAACCACTAGCGAATATCTCTCTTATGAGGTAGCAGCAGAGTTAAATCGGGCAAATTTGGGACAATCAATGGTGGTAAGTCTGGGCAACGATCGCATTATGGGTTCTAGTTTATCCCAGTGGTTGACGATTCTGAATCAAGACCCGAAGACAGAGGCAATTATTTATATCGGACAAAGAATTGGTATGACCGACGAGATCGTCACTTATTGTCAAAATAATAGTTGTGACAAGCCAATTATCGTTTATCTTGCCGGATTAAAAACACCACAAGAAAGAATATTTCGGGATGCGGTAACGATTATTAGCAATCATTTATCCGCATCAATTCCCGCAGTTAATCAAAGGCGAAATACCAACAATAGATTAAAAAAAGCGGGAATCGAAGTAGCCAAAAGACCTAGCGAAATCCCGTTGATTTTATCAAGAATATTTCAAATTAAAAACTAGCTCAAACAGATGGGCGATCGCCATTGAAGTTTATAACTAATACCATTTCTCCTTGAAGTTGAACTTAATATTTTAAGTTGATATCTCACGCCAAGTCGTTTATCCTCAAAGCGACGAGGACAAGTCCCCATCGCATACGGGGGCAAGGGCGCAAAGGGATTAAATTTCAGAAGAGTGCATTGTTATGGAGAATTGGTATAAGCAGGTAGCGATAATTAATACCAATTCTTAAAAACAGCTAAATGGATAATTAATATAAACTACTTTCAACTGAATTATTAACAGCTAAATCGACTTGTTCTTGAGAACCAACTATTAAATCAGAATTATCTAATCCTTCCCCGCCCAAGTTTTCGACCGGAGAACCACCATAAAGATCTATATTCTCAATCATATAGTCAAGTGTAATAATTTCATTTTGATCTGTCAGTATGACGTTTGAAGGAAAATTTATTAGGGTTAGATTGCTATTATCTTCTGGGGAGGTAATACTACGAGCATCAAAATCTTCATCATCTAAATCCCCGACGACGGTAACTTCTTGACCGACTCCTAAGTCTAAATCTCCCCCACTCTCCAACCAGTCATAAGCATCAACTAAAACCTCTCCTGTCGGATCTTGTAGAGTAAATTCATCATCAGATACACTAGTTACCGTACCAGAAATGGTTTGAATCCGATCGTCTTCTGGAATTAAATCGCTAATATTAGTAACTGTTTGCAAGCTACCATCGTTTCCAGGTAGTGGAGAGGGTTGAGAAGTACTATCATCGTTTATCGGGACTGGAGAAGGTTGAGAAGCATTATCTTCCAAGGCAATGCCATAAGCATCAAAATCTTCATCATCTAAATCCCCGACTACGGTAACTTCTTGACCTATGCCTATTCCTAAGTCTATACCTCCCTGACTCTCCTCCAAGTCATAAACATCAACTAAAACCTCTCCTGTTGCATCTTGTAGAACAAACTCATCATCAGATACACTAGTTACCGTGCCAGAGATGATTTGAATCCGATCGTCTTCTGGAATTAAATCGCTAATATTAGTAACTGTCTGCAAGCTATTATCGTTTATCGGTACTGGAGAGGGTTGAGAAGTACCATCATCGTTTATCGGTACTGGAGAAGGTTGAGAAGCATTGTCTTGCAAGGTAACACTACGAGCATCAAAATCTTCATCATCTAAATCCCCGACTACAGTAACTTGTTGACCTACACCTAAGTCTAAATTTCCCCCACTCTCCTCCAAGTCATAAACATCAACTAAAACTTCTCCTGTCGCATCCTGTAGAACAAACTCATCATCAGAGACACTGACTACCGTGCCAGAAATAGTTTGAATATTATCATCCCCTGGAATTAAATCGCTAATTGAAGTTATCATCGTCTTTCCTCCGAAAACTATTTGGAACAACAATGGCAGAATGCCAATTTGAGATAGCTTGCTGTCTGCCTTGGATTGGTTACAAATTGAATTTAGCGAAAGATAATGACCACAAAATGACCACAAAAATTCGATGAAAATCTCGTTCTTAGAGGAGGTTATTTAATACTAATGTCCTAACTGCTGACGACCATTCTGGACAATTCTCAACATTTCCTGAAGTCGGTTTTCTAGATCTTGTAAAACATTACCCGCATAGCTATCGGCATCTTGCTGAATTGCTTGACACTCATTGAGGGCATCTTGTCGCAATTGCTCTATTTCAGTTTGAGTAGCTTGAATTAATTTTTCGCATTCCTGTTCGGTTCTCAATCTAATTCTTGCCCCATCCAATTCTGCCTGACGGACAATAGCAGACTCTCGAACAATTTGATCGGCCTTTTCTTCAGCAGATTTGACGATCGAACAAGCATAGCCTTGGGCATCGGCGATAATTTCTTGTCTGCAATTGACTATTTCAATGGCTGTGGCTAATTCTATCGGTAAATTGTTTTGTATTTGTTGGAGTTGTTCTAGTAGCAGAACTTCATCGACGATAGTTAATTCAGTAAGGGGAATACGAGAACTATTCAAGATTAATTCTTTGAGATGACCTAGTTCAATCTCGATCTCAAAATCAGGACGAGAAGGTTCGGCTATATCTGTGGTCACTTGGGTTTCGCTATATTCTGCTTTACTGTTTTGAGTATAATTTTCTTGCAACATTATTAAATCTAATTCTTTGAGTCTATTTGTAACCCAGATAAATAACAATTGCCACCAAACATTACATAATTAAATCAGACAAATTTATTGAAGTGTGTTTAGTTACAGTGGTTTTTAGCCTAGTAGCTCCTAGACAAACCAGCATTACCTAATTCTGACTTGCGATTTTTGGCTTCGTTTTTACAACTGGCAAACTAGAGATTGTCTGTGGAATTTAACTAAATAACCGATAATTTTTATTTGGGATTAAATCAAAAAATAAAGTAAAATTACCTAATGTTTGTGATACTTTTGGTACAGATCTTGGGCAATATTTGCCGAAACTAAATGATCGATCGCTCCACCAAATTGAGCGATTTCTTTCACTGTACTGCTGCTGAGAAAACTATACTCTTTATTTGTAGCTAAAAAGACAGTTTCTAGCTCCTGATTGAGAGTTTTATTGGTATGAGCCATTTGTAATTCTTTTTCAAAGTCGGATAAAACTCTCAAGCCTCTTAATAGAACTCCTGCATTGTGTAATTTGGCATATTCGACGGTTAGCCCGACAAAACTATCTACTTCTACATTATCAAGATGCTGGGTACATTTAGTAATTTGTTTCAATCTGCGATCGACGGTAAATAAAGGCTGCTTGCTAGGATTAGAAAGAACAGCAACAATAACGCGCTCGAACAGTTTGGCTCCTCTTTCGATGATATCAATATGTCCTAGAGTAATCGGATCGAAACTGCCTGGATAAATAGCAATCATATTTTTAGTGGCTTAAATATTAGCAAAATCAAACTTTCACTGGTAGTTCGAGATGTTCTGGTTCGGGCTTAAAAATGGCGATCGTGTTTTTGATAAAGCTAGCTACGGGTACGGCTAAAATTAAACCTAAAAATCCACCTAACTGCGCTCCAATTAATAAAGATACTAAGACTAACACGGGATTTAAACCAGTAAATTCTCCTAGTAAACGAGGAGCAATAACACTTTCAACTATTTGCTCGATCACAAAAGCGATCGCCAGAACCCGTAGTCCCAACCAAATACTTTTTAAAGCCATCAAAAAGCTAACCAAACTGATACTCAAACCCGCACCAAAAGGGAATAACGCCATAATGCCCACTACCAAACCAAATAGTAAAGCAAAAGGAACTTGAATAATAATAAAGGTAATAGTCATCGTGACTCCCATGACGGAAGCAACGGTTAACTGTCCTGTAAAATAATTGTTAAAGGTTTGCTTCAAAGAATTGCGAATTTTGCCTCTTAGATCGTCGGGAAAGATTTGAAATAAATCCGACCACAGTTCGCTACCATGAAGCAATAAATAGAAGGTTAGGACAATAGTTAGTAATAAATCCAATAGACTACCGAGTACCGAAAACACGCTGCTGAGAATCTGTCCGCTTAGCTGTTGTAATTGATTGGATATACGACCAAGAGCATCGGCAACGATACTACTAATGCTAACGGGGAAGTTGCGTTCGTCTGCCCAAATTTCAAAAGCTTTTGCTTGTTCGCTACCAGATGCGACATAACTCGGTAAACGATCCAACAGTCCATTTAACTGATCGATAAGGATAGGAATAACTGTGATCCCGATAATGCTAAATAATAGTATCCCCATGAGTAAGACAGTCAAAATGGCGACTGCTCTAGGAATCTGCCGTTTTTGGAGAAATCGAACGGGATAATCCAAAATAAATGATAACAGGGTAGCGGTGGCAAAAATAGTAATTAGAGATTGAAAATACTCAAATACCAAGATTAATAGCCAACCATTTAGTATCAGCAAGGGTAAAACTAAACCTCTAATAAGCCACTTTGGTAATTTAGCAATTTGTTCGATCATAAAGAAAAAAGAAACAAGGAATGAGGAAATAATTGATTAGCGATCATCAATTATTAACAATTAACAACCAACAAAATTAGGTTGAAGTTTTCTGGAACATAACTCTGTATACAGGTAAGTTTTGTTCTAACACATACAGTTCTCTTTCAGTTGGCACTGTCAGGGGATTTGTCTCCAGCCAAGTTGTACTGTGTTCTTGAATTAGAAGGGGACTAGCAGCAAAGCGATCGCGCATTTCAACAGCTACTTCTTTAATATCTGATTGCAAAAAAACCCGTCCCCCAACCTTTAGGTAGTCAATCAAAACCTCGACCAATTCTGGTTGTACTACTCGGCGTTTATTATGCCGTTTCTTAAACCATGGATCGGGAAATTGAATCGAAATAGTTTGGAGAGTGTGACTGGGTAAAGACTGCAATAATACCTCGGCGGAACTATTCATATTGCCAAACAGATAATGCAGGTTTGTCAAACCCAATTCATCTCTGACTTGATTGGCAGCAATCACTAATGCTTGGCGGATTTCAATTCCCAAAAAATTAGTTTCGGGATCTTGTCGCGCCATTTGCAGCAAAAATCTACCCCGCGCACAGCCAATATCAAGATGTAAATCCCGCCTTTCTAGCTCAAAAATTTCCTGCCAATTTGGTACTTCGATTGGTTGCTGAAACTTACGTGCAAGGGGGTTAACGTGCTGACGAATACGAATAGGCATCTTTAGTGAATCATTTAATACAAGCCGTTAGGCATTTTTAGGTTTTATAGCAATGACAGTACCATTAAAGTCATAGGTATTACCCTGTAGCTGAATTGACGAACCGATTTTGATTTTTTTACTCCCCCCTAAAACAAAACCTGTATTGGTAATTTCCGCTCTTCCTCCCAAGGTAATCAACATATCTCGAAGCATCGTAATTTCTGGACGCGGATCTGGTAAAGCCTTTACCGTACCGTCTGGCTGAGGTACGGGAGTCGTTCGAGGCAAAAGTTGACTCGAAACAATCTCAACTTTTCCTGCGGGTTGATTGCGAATCACAATATCAGCCTGCTTGTCTTGCTCGAATTCTTCAATTAAACCATCCAAATTAGCTACGCCCAACCCTCTAACTAATACCTCTACTTCAATCGGCTTGAGCTTAGTCTGAGCGACGATACTATTGGTTAGAGGTGTTCCAGGAAAAAAGAAAATACCGACAACGACTAACACAATTACGCCAGCAGCAGCTAAATCGAGGAGGCTTAATTTCCCAAATAGTCTTCCTTTGGAATCAACAATTTTCATGAGCGATTATCGGATTTCTTAAGGTCTTTAATAATTTCGTTTATATTATCGAAGAAAATCTCTCTAGATGACTACAAACTAAGCAATTATTTTTAAATCTAATTTTATTTTGAGAATTAAATAAAAACTTCACTTGACATGGTATTATATACATAATGGAAAAGTGTGCGCAAAGCGAACTTGTAAAGATACTCCTCAGTTGGAGCAAAACAAAATAGGCACACCCTCCTCAAAGCTTTTCTTAGAGTCGGCGTCGGATTTCAAAACTAGAAAACACACAACAAGGCGATCGCGCTTTGGCAGCAGAAAGCAATCAAGTAATTTGGGGCGGTGTCTCGCCCTACAACAAATATCTGTACCAGTTAATTATGCAATCGGCTGTATTTTGAGGATTAAATAAGGTAGTGTGGCAAAAAGTTGAGATAAGAGTAGAAAAGAAGAGATAACCCTTAAATTGAATTGTCTTTATGACAATTTTACACAGCAATCCCGAATAGAGAATGAATAAACTGCAAGCAGCGGAAGGCGCACAGGGCGAATGCATTCGCCCTTGCGTACCGCTTAATTTGACCTAAAACATCATCTTGTTCCACATTCTTGATTTGACCTTTTCGGATCGTGTTCATCGATTCATAACCAGAAATGGTACGATTGGCACTCCAAAAGTTACGGAAGTTTTGACGGTAGTGTTGCAAAAAGTTGAAGCTGTAATGTAATAGTATTTAATTACTAACTGAGACTCACCATCGATGAATTCAAAAGTGTTGCTTGATGAATAACCTTGATAATTTAATGGTTTTACCCCCAAATTACAAGTAACTTATTCAAGTCAATTTTATTTTCAATTTATATATAAGCTTTTATTATGTTCCGCTCACTTTTAGAGAACATATGTATTAATAATTGGGGATCGATACTGTTCGGATAAGTCTTATTTTCCTCTCCCCCTGCTCCCCCTGCTCCCCCTGCTACATGCGGCTAAAGCCTTTGTCCTGCTTGTCTCAACACATAACTTTGTTAACCGAACAGTATTGAAACTGCACCTTTAATTACTATTGGAGCTTTAACTTTTATTGCTTTCTTGCCTCCTCTATCTTTAGAAGGTTTGCAAACTCCATTTACCGTTTTGCCAATCCAAATTTTCAACTGGGTTTCCCGCCCCCAACAGGAGTTTCATACGGCAGCAGCAGCAGGAATTGTCGTACTAATGGTGGTTTTGCTGTTAATGAATACCACTGCTATTTGGTTGCGTAATAAGTTTCAACAAGATTGAGTAATCTAAGGAGAGCGATCGCTTGATTCTTTTATTCTTAGATTCATTAAGAAAATAAGAGTCTCTGACTGACTCAAAAAGACAAGTAAATATATTGTTATAACTCCATAAAATTTGGTTTTTATGAATACTGATACTTTAAACAATGCTGTAGCAGAAGCAATTTTTCAATTAGAGCAAGTTTCGGTTTTCTATGGTGATTTTGAGGCGGTGCGTCAAGTCAGCATGGACATTCCGAAAAACGAAATTACTGCCTTTATTGGCCCTTCTGGCTGCGGAAAAAGTACGTTGCTGCGATGTTTTAACCGTTTAAATGACCTCATTCCTGGAGCGAGAGTCAAAGGAAGAATTACCTATCACGATCAATACCTTCGCCAAATCACTAAGGAGTTTCAGCGGTTTGTCTAGGGTGTACAGCGCCTAGATTAGCAACTTTGACCAAGATCTGTGCCCAAGAAATTGGGTCGGGCTTTTGCGGAAGTAATTTCCAGACTTCCTCAACGTACTTGTAACCCCGAAAGCAAGCCTTCAAGTCCAGAAGACTAAACTCGGAGTTGTCCTGGTGGCAGTCTCGCAACAAACGAGAGGAGAGGTTGACCATAAAAAAGGACAGATGAAAGGCGTTGGTTACTGCTGTTTCGGTAGTATTCATAAAATCTTCTAATCCCCAGAACTGTTTGGCATCTCGGAAATTAAATTCAATCTGGAACCGCAGGGAGTAATAGTCAATTACCTTCTGGTAAGACAGCTCCAAGTCACTGGTAAACAAAATCACATGAGCGCTTTGCTTGGGTCTTGAGATTAGTTTTGACGATGATAACGACATTAAGCCGACACGCAAATTCCTTATGGCGCACTTGAGCTTGATAAATCTCTGTTTGGATATCTTTGTCGCTGTAGCGCTCACACAAAAATTGCTCGGGCAGAGGAGCGGGGGTTGAGTTTTTCGCCATATTTGCGTTGACGATGGGGTCCTTGGTAGGGCAGATATAATCCGGAGTCATAGCGTAACTTCGACAACCTTATGCAGTCCCATCTGTCTGGCCATTTGTAGGGCGCGCGTTGTTACCAAAGTGACCATCCAGAGCCAGATGGGTCGGCGCGATCGCTCCAGCAATCAAGTCAAACAAGGCAGCAATCATACTTTTGATGTGCAATAGTTCACGATTGAGGCGCACAGCGGTTTTGTCTTGGTTCTTTGAGCCTTTGGGTCGACCGCGACCCCGTTTCTTGGCAGTCGGCTTGCCCTGAGGTAGGCTCGCACTCGCGGGCGGGGGCGAAGGTCGCACCACCTGTTCAATCCGCACTCTCTAATGAGTGTCGTTGCTCAATGCTCACTAAAGATCAGCTAAAAAAAGCCAATCCAGGAACGGGGCGCTTGTACAAACTGGAAAAGAACCGTCCGAGACCATGGGTCTGTTTGCCTGCTTTGGTCACTACCACTTCGTCTCCCACCAGCAGATAGGTGTCATCACGACGCCAACAGTGAGTCGCGAAAAAACACCCACAGTAAGTTGGGCCAGCAGATGCTCGTGTAGAAGAAACGCTGGAGCGTCCGATAGCTGCCTCCTTTCCCTGCCCAGCGAGAGATACCCAGCATCGTGACTCGGCCACTCATAGTCAACAGAGCAGTAATGATGACACCCAATTGACCTAGGGTTGTCTGGCTGATGTAAGGAGACAAGCAGTGCAGCAGTGGTACAATTTCAAACATGGGCTTTGAGGATACTGGATTAGGAGTGATCCCAATTGTCCTACAAAAGCCCTCTTGACTAATTGCCAGTTTTTATGGATCTGCTTTGGCGAAGGTATTGTCACTTGACATGGTATTATATAAATAATGGGAAAGTGTGCGCAAAGCGAACTTGTAGAAATACTCCTAGATTGCAGCAAAACAAAACAGCCTCACCATACTCGCAGCTTTTCCTAGAGTCGGCGTCGGATTTCAAAACAGAAAACACACAATAAGGCGATCGCCAGAGGAAGCAAAAAGCGAATGCCTCGATAAACCAAAAGCGAACTCAACACATCTGGAACGGCAAGAGTTTTGGGTAACAAAAAGATAATTACCGTTTCAAATACTCCTATCCCCCCAGGAACATTGCTGATGATTGATGCAGCCATAGCGATGAGATAGATCTTAAAAAAATTCAGATAAGACTTATCGAGATAATCAGGAATGAGGCAATACAATACTGCTGCTGCCAAAGCCCAATCTAAAGAAAAAATAACGATCTGAGCCAGTGAAGTAGTAAGCTTGGGAAAACAGAGTATTTTACCCTTGACTTTAAAACGTTTGCGACGACTACATTGGTAAAGATAACTGCCAACTAAGAGCAAAGCGATAATTCCCAAGCAGCGAATGATTACCAAATTTAAATTTAAAGAGTTGGGTAATTGTAAAGGATTAATAAGAAAAGTAATGCCAGTTAAAGTTAACAATCCCAACCAAAAAGTTATATTACCTAAAGCTGTTATTTTGGCGATCGCTTTAGGAGGAACACCCCAAAGAGAATAAAATCGGTAACGAATTCCGCCACCAATGAGTAAGGTAAACCCCGTAGTGTTGCTCACCGCATAAGTAATAAAAGTAGTAAAAAAAATGCGTTTGAGATTTAAATGATACTGAAAACAGCGAAAAGCAACTAAATCGTAGCAACCGATCGCCACACAACTGAGGAGAGTAAAACCCAAAGCGGAAACTAGTTTTCGATTGCCAATCGAAGATAAGCCCTGTAAAATATCTTGAGGATCGTAACGAGATAACTCTTGGTTGAGGATATACAAAGAAAAGCCAAGTAAAAAAAAACCTAGTGTGGGATATAGCCAACGAGTCCAGCGATCGCGATTCATCTAATTAGTAATATAATATTAAGAGATAACTTCAGACAATCGATACTACTCGGTCGGGATAGTTGGTAAAAATACCATCCACCTGTAATTCTCTCATATGACGAATATCATTATGTCGATTTACGGTATATACCCAAATTAGTAAGTTGTGTTGATGTACGGTGGCAACTAGCTGGGGAGTAACATAATCTAAACTAAAGATAATTAGATCGGTTGCCAATTTTCGGGCGATTTTTAAATATTCCCAGGGCAAACCATAAATTAAGATGCCAATTTCGACTTTGGAGTCGGCTAGTCTGACTTGATTTAATTGATAATGATTAAAAGAAGAAACAAGAAAATCTCGATAAGACCAACCTTGTTGGAGATATTTTTGAATCAACTCAACAACTAACTTAGCTGTATTACTGCCTTTTAATTCAATATTAATCGTAGCTTGCCGATGTACTGTATCAAAAACTTCATTTAAAGTAGGAATTTGTTCCCCTTTTCCCGCATCGAGCGATCGCAAATAGGCAAAACTCACCTCATCTATGTAACCATGACCATTAGTAGTCCGAGACAAGTCGCGATCGTGAATCACTACCAGGTTATCTTCAACATTATGAACGTCAATTTCAATTGCATCAACCCCTAACTCTAAAGCCTTTTTAATCGACAGTAAAGTATTTTCTGGTTCGTATCCCATCGCCCCACGATGTCCGATACAGAGCATAATCAATAATGAATAATTGGCATCTACTTCAAAAATCAGTTTAAAACATAATTATTTAGCTAGAAGCTAAAAGCTATTAGCTTAAAGCAAATTAATCTCAACGCAGCCATTTTATAAGAGACTTTAACAATGAGTATTTTAACTCTACAAAATATTAAAAAAGATTTCGGTATCAAAGAGATTCTTCGCGATGCCAGTTTTAGTATTGAACCAAATGACAAGGTAGGGTTGATCGGCGTAAATGGTTCTGGTAAGTCTACTCTACTAAAAATGATCGCGGGTATCGAACCCACAGATGGCGGACAACGTTTAGTAAAAAGTGGCGTGAGGATTATTTATCTACCTCAGCAACCAGAAATCGATGAAGAACGCACTGTCATCGATCAGGTATTTGCCGATAGTGGCGAACAAATGAACTTGGTAAGGGAATATGAAGATTTATCTCACCAGATCGCTCATGCAACAGGAGATGATTTAAATGCTTTGATGTCTCGCTTGGCTAAAGTAACGGAGAAAATGGAGTCGGTTGGCGCGTGGGAGTTAGAAACCAAGGCAAAGATAATTTTAAGTAAACTAGGTATTGAAGACTTTGACGCTAAAGTTGGCGATCTTTCTGGAGGATACCGCAAGCGGATCGCGCTGGCGACGGCGTTACTCAACGAACCAGATCTACTACTGATGGATGAACCGACAAACCATCTCGATGCCGAGTCGGTAGAGTGGTTGCAAGAATACCTCGATCGCTTTGGCGGTGCTATTTTATTAATTACTCACGATCGCTATTTTTTGGATCGGGTAACAAATCGGATCGTTGAAATAGATCGAGCAGATTTATATACCTATGGAGGTAATTATTCCTATTATCTAGAAAAAAAAGCCCAACAAGAAGAATCTGTCGCCAGCACTCAACGCAAACATCAAGGGGTATTAAGAAGAGAATTAGAATGGCTCAAACGAGGCCCAAAAGCTCGCAGTACTAAGCAAAAAGCCCGGATCGATCGCATTGGCCAAATGCAGGATAAGGAGTTTAAACAGGCTCAAGGAAAGGTGGATATCGATACTCCAGGTAGACGGATCGGCAAAAAGGTAATCGAACTAGAGCATATATCTAAAGCCTATCAAAACCGCACCCTAATCAAAGATTTTAGCTACAAATTTACACGAAGTGATCGCATTGGTATTATTGGCGGAAATGGCGCGGGTAAGTCCACCCTAATGAATATTATTACAGGTAGAATCGAACCCGATGAGGGTAAGGTTGATATCGGTAAGACAATTCACATCGGTTATTTCGATCAGCACTCCGATAATTTGTTAGCTGCCGTTAATCAAGAACAACGGGTAATTGAATATATCAAGGAGGTTGCCGAAATTGTTACTACCGCCGATGGGAATAAGATTACTGCATCTCAGATGTTAGAGAAGTTTCTCTTTACTCCCAACCAACAATATGCACCGATATACAAACTATCTGGGGGTGAAAAGCGTCGTCTGTTTCTCCTACAGGTATTGATGGCTGCACCTAATGTTTTAATTCTAGACGAACCGACTAACGATCTCGACGTACAGACCCTAGCTATTCTAGAAGAATACCTCGAAAACTTTAATGGTTGTGTTATCGCCGTTTCCCACGATCGCTATTTCTTAGATCGGACTGTAGAATTTATTCTGGCGATCGAACCTGGGGGTAATATTCGTAAATATCCTGGTAACTATTCTGTCTATTTAGAACATAAAAAGAAAGCCGAAAAAGCAGCCAAACAAGAACAGGTTGCAGAAAAACCGAAACAAAGTAAAGCCAAAAGCAGCAATAGCAAATCTACTACCGACAAAAAGAATAAACCCCTGTCTAATTTTGAAATTAGAGAATACAACAAACTAGAGGCAAAAATTGCTCAACTGGAAACCGACAAAGAGAAACTAGAAAGCGACTTAGCAGCTAACTGTAGTGACTATAATTTAGTACAAGAATTATCCAATAAGTTAGCTACCCTCAACGAAGAAATCGATACCGCTACCGAGCGTTGGTTAGAATTTGCCGAAAGAGATATGTAAAATACTATACACTGTAGCCTAAGAGAATAATGATAACTTCGGTTCAATTAGTTAACTTTTGGGGGGTTTGGGGGGCTATAAGTCCCACGCCATAATCTTCGATTTGGCGTTGGGATACATGGCGGGAAGGGGGCTTAAAACTAGGTTTATCGGCTAAGAGTTCTAATTTTTGGGAAATACAAGCCCCCTCCCGGCCCCAAGCCAATTGAACCCCTCGATGGGGTGAAAATTGGCAATTAGATAAATATTCTAACAAGTAGCTAAGTTCTGTTAGAATATAATTATGGAAAGCAAAACTTACACATATCGCATTCATCCAGATATCGACCAAGAAGCTAAAATGCTCTTATGGCTCGAACAATGTCGTCGTGTCTATAATTACGCGCTTCGACAAAGAAAAGATTGGATAAATAGCCGTAAGTGTAGGATTGATGCTTGTAGTCTCAGACAGGAATACATTATGTCTGCTGATGAGCCATATCCTGACTACTACAAACAACAAAACGCACTGACCAAAGCTAAGAAAAATATTCCTGACTTGGCGGCGGTTCATTCTCAGGTTCTTCAAGATGCACTCAAGAGACTTGACCGAGCATTCAAGATGAGACAAGAGAGACAGTTTGGATTTCCACGCTTCAAAAAGGTTGGTCGCTATCGTTCGTTTGTATTTCCTCAATTCAAATCTAACCCTGTAAGTGGTTGGCAAATCAAGCTTCCAAAAATAGGCAAGATGCCGATTGTTTTGCATAGAGCTATTCCAGAAGGATTTATTGTTAAACAGGTTCGGGTTTTGATCAAAGCTTCGGGCTGGTATGCCCAACTGATTTTGCAGTCTGACATATCCATTCCCGAACCAGTGCCTCATGGCGAACCACTGGGGATTGATTGGGGCATTTCCAGTTTTGTTGCTACATCTGGTGGTGAATTGATTGATAATCCTCGGTTCTACATTCAGTCTCAAAGCAAGCTTAAATGGCTGCAACGCAGATTGAGCAAGAAACAGAGAGGAAGTAAGTCTTATCAAGCACTGGCTCACAAGATATCTTTGCTCCATGAAAAGATTAGCAATCAGCGAAAAGATTTTCACTACAAAGTCAGTCATCATCTTTGCCGTACTGCTGGAATGATATTTGCTGAAGACTTGAAGATCTTGGGACTGAGCAAAGGGATGCTTGCCAAGCACGTTCTTGATGGTGCGCCAGGACAATTCTTGAGCATCTTGGATTGGGTTTGTCGTAAAACTGAGACTTACCATCAAAGAGTTGATGCTTTTGGCAGTAGTCAACTTTGCCCCGAATGTGGAGCTGATGTGCCTAAAGATTTGAGTGTCAGAGTACATAGTTGTCCCGAATGCCATGTCGTCATGCCTCGCGATGTGGCTAGTGGAAAAATCATAGTCAATCGGGGTATTGCAGCCGTTGAAGGTCTAGCGGTCAAGCTGGGTGTGGAGGAAGAATCGCCGGATTCCCGATGAAACACCAATTTCTCAATGTGAGTTGAGAAGCCCACGCTCTCCATCTTTGATGAGCGCGTTGGGAGTATGTCACAAAACCGACTATTTACTACTGGCAGAAAATGCAGACTCCAAACTAGCCAAAGCCGACAAATTAGGGATCGAGCAACTGCTGCGTTGACTAATAGGGTGGCATAATCATGAGCTATATTAATGTGATCGATTTAGGCATTTCTCTGCTCGACTTTCGAGATATTAGCCAACTCTCCTACTACCCAATAGGTTTAATATTGGTATTGAAATGGAAGAAATTTTCTGGGTCATAACGCTGCTTGATTTCTCTTAATCGCTCGTAGTTCGCACCATAAACTTCGGGAATCCGATTTGCTTCATCTTCTGCAAGAAAATTAGAATATGCTCCAGATGTTGCCAAGGGAGTGAGAGCTTGTAGCAACTTATGCGACCAGTCCAGGTTTTTTTCTGTCTCTGTCTCCCTTTCCCATCTTGATTGAATGACAAGAATAAAGCGTGCCTTACGATTACCGAAGGCTGTAGCATTCTCTGGAATACGGTTTACCGCCCCTTCTAAGTGAAAAATTTTGATATCAGTCCAGGGCGAATCCACCTTTTGAAGATATTCTGAAAGAATGGCGATGGATTTAGGAGTAAGTTCGTCCAAATAAAGGCTACGCCAATCATTATAGAATCCATTATCCCAGCGTGAATCAAGACTTTTTTGGAACTCAGTATATAAAACAGGACGGATCGAATTAGCAATCGGTTTTTGAAACTTGATTAGCTGTTCAGCCCATTTTTTACCTTCATCTACGTTGCCACAATAACAAAACGAGATTGCTACAACAGGTTTGTCAACGATTTTCTGAGGAATTGTAGGATGAGGGGGAGCTTTTCGGAGAACAAAACAGGTCATCAGTTCATCGGGTGCAGAAGCGACATAATTCTGGTGGAAGTCGGCTAATTTTAAAAAACTATCCAAAGGAAAATATACTAATCCCGCAACCACTTGAGGACCAATCTGATGGAGTTGCAACTCCATTGCAGTGACTACCCCAAAGTTGCCCCCTCCTCCTCGAAGTGCCCAAAACAAATCTGGATTGCATTGAGCATTGGCATGGAGCAGATTTCCCTCGGCTGTGACAATATCGGCGGAAATCAAGTTATCACAGGCAAGACCGAGCTTGCGATGCAGCCATCCATATCCCCCTCCCAAGGTAAACCCAGAAACACCTGTCATAGAAACGATTGGACCCGTACAGGCTAAACCCCAGGTCTGAGTTTCAGAATCGAAATCAGCCCAGGTAAGACCAGTTTGGACGAGGACGCGGTTTTGGACGGGATCGACCCGTATCCCTTTCATAGGGGATAGATCGATCGCCAGTCCATTATCACAGAGAGCGTGTCCAGCTACATGATGACCTCCTCCTTTGATTGCCACTTCTAGTTCGTGTTCCCTAGCAAATTTAATCGCTTTGACAACATCAGCAGCTCCCCTACAGCGAGCAATCATGAATGGGTGACGATCGACCAGTCGATTCCAAATTTCTCTTGCAGAATTGTATTCTGTGTCTCCTTGAAGAAAAATATCGCCGTGAAATCGATTTTTAAAATCTTGAATTTCAGTATTTTTGCTCGTCATTGCCTCATTCCTTATCTAAATAGAAAGTGCGAATTCAAAGGCATCGCTGGATAAATCTAGATCGGTCATGCCCTGGATAAAGCCGATCGCTTCAGGAACTTGACCTTCAGCCGTGTAAAGGATTGCAGTTCCCAAGCCAAACGCTTCTATTTGTTCTAATTGATAGTCATCGGCACTCCCATGCAGCCGAATTACATCGGATTCGTCGAGGTTGAAATCCCTAATTACTGCCACATCTTTCAAGCCCATTGTCTCGCCAACACCATCATCGTAGTAGACTTCTAAAGCATCTCCCAGGACGAAGGTGTCGCTCCCTTTGTCGCCTTTAAAGACATCCATTTCACCTTTTCCAGGGGTAAAGGATTCGACCCTAACTCCAATCATGACATCATTTCCATGTCCGCCGTTGAGTCGATCGTCGCCTTCCCCAGCAATCAGAACATCATTATCATATCCGCCCAAGAGATAGTCATGACCTTCCCGACCGAAAAGCTTATCATTACCGCGATCGCCCCAGAGAATGTCATCGCCATCTTCTCCGAATATTTGGTCGTTGCCATTGCCTCCTTGGAGACGATCGTTATTGCGATCGCCCACAACCAAATCGTCTTGGGTAGGGGCAGTAAAAGCTAAACCAAAGGGATTGAGACCATTAACCTCAACCGAGTCGAGCAAAACAGGACGGGTAGGATCGTCGAGAGAGTAGAAGCTAACCTGACTGGCTTCTGAACCAGAATGAGTCATAAATAATCTTTGTCCATCTCCAGTCAGCCAGACATTATGGGGTGAAGGAAACGGCGTATCAATACCGTCGAGATCGCCAACAATTTCATTAGTGCGCGCATCGATCGCCAACAAGCCATTAGCACCGCCACCAGGTAAATTGGTAGTGTAAAGATACCTGCCATCGAGACCGAAATCAATACCATGAACGCCTGGTTGCTCGATTGAGTTAACCTTAACTAACTCCGTGCCTCTCCTGTCAAAGACATCAATGCGATTGCTATTCTGAGTAGGAACGTACAGTAAATTACTTTCTGGTGCTAGGGAGAGGTGAGGATCTTTGCCTACCTCTGCGGTATCGAGAATCTCAAAGGTTGCGGTATCAAATTTTAATAATAGATCGGAATCGGGGTTATCCTCACGCAGAACGGTGACGTAAGCATAAAGTCCAGAAGGATCGAGGATAACATCGTGAGGTATGGCATTCGTCCCAATTGCCGTTTCGGGCAACTGGACTTTGGTAGTTTCGTTTGTTTCTAACTCGACCACGGTCAAGGCAACGTCAAGGTCATTAACTACCCACAGTTGCTTCTCTTGAGGATCTACCCACATATGAAAGTTGCCCGCACCTGTTTCGACAGTACGAGTGACTTCGTAGGTGGTTTGGTCAAAGAAGACAACTCGATTATTGGCGCGATCGTTTACAACAATTTCATTGGTGCTGAGTAGGTGATAGACGTACATGGGTTCGGGAGAAGTTTCTCCTTCGCTAAAAGGCAAGTCTACCGTCCTCAGTTCTTCTCCTGTTCGAGTATCTAGAATGGAAATGTTGCCCGAAGCACGATTGGCGATAACAATTTGTCCATTATTAGTTTGGGTAGCATCTGAGGGGATGAAATCAACTGCCGTTACTGCCCCGCTGCCTGCCAAGGAAATATCCATTCGAGCGACGTTTTCGACATCAAATCCCAGTTGTTGGAAACTATTATTTTCGAGTTCTGGTATTTCTAAGGTTGCGATCGCTCGAGAATCATCGTCGAAAAAAGTAATTGAACTGCCAGGCTCATCAATATCCAAGAGATCGACACCCGTGATGTCAACCTCAGTATCCCATTCAAACGTCAAGATGCCGCCATGAGCACGATCGTCTGGATCGCTAGCATCGTTATTTTCTGAGATAATCAGGACATTTCCTAAATCCGCTGCTGCCAGGTCAAAGTCTTCTCCCGTCGGATGATTGGTGTCAAACAACATAGCACCAAATTCAGAGGACGTAGAAATAGTCAATCCCAGATCGCTATACTGCTCGGTAATAATGGTTCCAGCGACTAAATCGTCGCCTTCAAAATAAACTGTAATTTGAGACAAAGGGGGGTCGGCATCAGAAACCGCTGGAAAAACTGCAAACTGGATATTTTCACATTCATTAGGAGGACAACCACCATTCAGGGTAGTAATTTGTTCCTCTTCTAGTTCGGGAATAACCGAACCATGAGTACGGACAACGGGATGAATCTCAGCCGAAAAAGAATCTTCTAGTCCATCGCCCAAAATAACCTGGTCTGAACCAGTAGGAAGCTCTCCTTCTAGAAGTTCTACGCTAAAACTTCCTCCACTCTCATCACCGACGACTTCTCCCGTCGCCCAAAACGAGGAGGCATTGACCGCCGACCTTTCTAAATCGTCGCTACCGCAACCGTCTACGCAGAATTCGGGATTATTAAATACCACCCACCAAACGGTATAAGCTCCAGGAGGAAGATCTGTATCTAGAGTTAATTCAACCCCATCTTCTCTTCGCTCTAAAACTGCAAAGGAATCATGTATCGGCAATCTAGTGTCGAAAGCGGAAACTTGGCTGGTTTGTAAGGTTGCGGTAGGGGTACTTAAATCATTATTTTGTGTATCATTAATAACTTCCATTGTTGGTTCTCCTTGGTTATATACTCGTGCTGTTGATTAATTGATGTCATGTCGATTGTTAGCTTTCTAGAAAATTCTTTAGATATCTACTCAAAATTGAGGTGTTGCTTGGTGGTGGGGATAATTTTGGTAAATGTCACCTGGAGCGAGATTCTTCAAAGCTGCTAGTTTGTTTACATCTACAGAACTCTAAAAGGCGATCGCCCAGAGGTAGCGAAGCCGATCGCCCGAACCCATCATTTTCAATTGCGCCCTCAGACGGCAATAAATCTTGAAACAGAACGGTACTCAGGTAACGCTCTCCAAAGCTAGGCTGGATCGTGACGATTAGCTTGTTGGCATTTTCAGTGCGCTTGGCTACCCGAATCGCAGCGTAGAGTGCCGCTCCAGCAGAGATGCCCGACAGTAAGCCTTCTTCTTTGGCAAGACGACGACTGTAGGCGATCGCGTCATCATCTGTCACCGAAATAACCTCATCTAGTAAGTCAGTCCGCAGTACAGAAGGTATAAAGCCCGCTCCGAGTCCCTGAATTTTATGCAAACCAGGTGTGCCACCAGACAGCACGGGACTACTTTGAGATTCAACGGCAATGGCTTTAAACCCTGGTTTCCTTTGCTTAATAAATTCAGCTATGCCTGTAATCGTGCCACCTGTCCCCACGCCCGCTACCAAAATATCTACTTGTCCGTCTGTATCTGCCCAAAGTTCCTGAGCCGTGGTTTCGCGATGAATGTTAGGATTAGCAGGATTTTGAAATTGGTTGGGCATGAAACCATTGGGCAACTCCCGCATGATTTCTGCTGCACGGATAATCGCCCCTTTCATTCCCTCTCTTTTAGGCGTTAGCACTAACTCGGCCCCATAGGCTCGCAGCAGAACAAGCCTTTCCCAGCTCATCGTCTCTGGCATGGTTACGATTAATCGATAGCCTTTAACCGCTGCCACCATTGCTAGAGCAATCCCCGTGTTACCTCCAGTTGCCTCTACCAAAGTCGTTTTTCCAGGCTGGATCTCTCCCGCATCTTCTGCTGCTTGAATCATTGCAATCCCAATTCGATCTTTGATTGAGGCTGCGGGGTTCATCCCTTCTAGCTTTACCACAATCCGTCCTACACATCCTTCAGCCTGGGGAATTCGGTTGAGCTGCACTAGTGGTGTGTGACCGATTAATTGAGTAATATCTTGAGCAATTCGCATGACTGATATCTCTTGAATCTTAAGGTAATGAGTAAAATGACGGAACTTAGATTGACAAAGTACGTTCTTTTTCCCATGGGTTGCCAGAAGTAAAACATTAGATTTCTTGCATTCGTCAGGGTCAAGGGAAAAGGATCAGGGGGATTTGAGCAATTTCATTTCTTTACCCTTGTATCTTGAACTTAGGATCTTAAATCCTGATACCTTAGAAAAGGTAGTTGAACGTTTTTCCCTTGGTTAATGAAAACCGTGTTAAAGCTGGGTCACTACCTTATCTCTCTCCTCAAATAAACTCAAACAATCGCCTGGGTAAATTAAACCCGTATTTTTGCCAGGATTTTGAATTCAAATGGTCAAGATTTACGGCAATTACGAGAATTATGAGGAGTGCGCTGAACATTGCTGGTTGGATAAGCAGTTAAAATCACATCTCCATTTTCTTTAAGGATCATGCCTCGTGCAGGATAAATTTCTCCCTGGGCAGTAATTATGGGTTTAATCTCTTTGTGTCGTACTTTTTCTGCTGGTTCTGAACCAATGGGAACAGATTTTCCTTCTATAGCAATGGGATCGGCAGTAAAAGGTTCAGTTGGTTCAGGAGGTACACCACCTTTGCCAGTAATAGTAAAACTACTAGCTCCCCTTGCTTCTCCTCCAGAATAAGCGTTCGCACCTAATGTCTGTGGTTCGACAACTTCTGTTGTTTCAATGTTTTCCTGAAGCACGCTTATATCTGGACTATTAATCGAAACAGTGCCATCTAAGCCCAACTCGGAACTAGCATCAATATCATTGGTAAAAGGACTTTGAGGTCTTTCTTCGATACCTAAAAGTGATTCATACCAGTTCTCAAAAGTCATTGGAGACTTAGTTTTAATTCAAAATTCAAAATTCAAAATTCAAAAACTAAACATAGTAGGGATTTGAATAATTTTAATTAATAAAAAATAATTTGCTATCTTTCTAGCTAGTTTCGAG